>JADDPM010000128.1:5448-5919 GCA_016781885.1 Rubrobacter sp. | reverse complement strand
TTGCCGACGAACTCTGGACGCGCCACGCTCTTTATGAGCCCTATGGCGCGGCGGTTCGTCTCCCTGATGTCCTTGAGTTGCCCGTCCACAGCGATCCAGTCCTCGGAGTCCAAAACCCGGTCGTCCCCCTCCCACCGCCTGAGCATCCCCCCTTCGAGCCTCTCCCGCAGAGCCCGGATCCTCACGCGGGACCTCTCCCTCATGCCCACGTAGTCCGAGGGGTCCATCTCGTCCATGTACTCCGCTGAGTCGAGGATTAGGTGCGGGGAAGACGGGGTCTCGTCCGGGCCTAGCTCCGAGAACCCCGCGTCTAGCAAGAGCTCCCAGAACGCCTCGACCTGCGCGTCTCCGGCGCTGCGCGGCAGGATCACGGCCTGCGTTACGGTCGGCGGGCTCTCCAGCGGCATGCGCGAGAACCGGCGGTCGCAACGGTTGACGACCGCCGCGGCCACGGTCGCGACGACGACCGGG
>JADDPM010000128.1:0-5409 GCA_016781885.1 Rubrobacter sp. | reverse complement strand
CCGTCGAGGAAGTAACACAGCCGCGAGGTGCCGTCGTGGCTGCCGGGGTCCCGGGGGCCGGGCGGAGACTCCAGGTGATGCGGGCGCCCGACGGGGCCTTGCTCTTCTTCGTCCTCCGGGGGGCGCCGGGAGAACTGCTGGGCTTCGAGGTCGCAAGATCCCACGCCAGCAGTTACGTAGATGCCCCTACGCCCGGCGCCGGTTAGGGCCTCACTGATCTTGCCTACGAAATCTTTCGACGTCCTCCCCATCAACACGGCCGAAGTATACGCGGACTTGGCGTGAAAGACTATGCCTCGTCTTCAGGTGCAGGTACAGGCAACTCGAACTGCCTCTCCGCGAGGCCGACCGCCCACCGGAAGCTCCGGCACTCCTCCGGCGTCTGTGTGTAGGCGTCGCGGGCCATCTTGAGTATCTTCTTCGCTTCTCGCCGCTGCTCGGGCGCGTTGCTCAACTCCTTTGAGAAGGCGTAGGAGAGGTCGTCGTCCTCGACGTAATAGAAGTGAACGAAGAGCGCCTTCTGGCGCCCCAGGCCCGTGAGCGCCGCGTCGCCGCTGACCTGGCTTATGTTGAGGAGCGTTGCGGCGCTGAACGGTTCGCCGCTTCTACTTTGGGGGTAGAGGCTCAAGGCGAGGCGGACGACGGGACCATAACGGGTCTTGTAGAACTCCAGCCTGCGCACGATGAGGGCCGGTCCTCTTATCCCCTCGATCTCCTCCTTCGTCGCCGCGACTACCACGTGACCCTGCGGCGGGCGCATCGACTCATGGCCCTGGGTGGAGACCATGCGCGCCTGCACGCCCCGCTCCTTTACCGCCGACGCGAGGCTGCGCCTTACACGCTCCGGTAGGTCGAGCCCCTTCCTCTCCGCCTTCTCCGTCAAGCTACAAAGTGGGCTCGGCGCATTGTCCTATTCACCTCCTCCTCCACGCGCCGACCCACTTTGGAACCTCTCAAAGAAGCGGGTGAAGTAGCGGATGGCCTCGAAGTAGTCCTCCAGACGGGCCGACTCGTTGGGGGAGTGAATGCGGCTCCCCGCGTGCGCCACGTTGCCGGTCATCACGGTCGGTATCCCGAGCTCGGTGGCGATGAGCGAGGTCGGGCCGCTCCCCCCGATTGTCGGGTAGACGACTGCATCCTCGCGCCCGAGGTCTCTCCACGTCTCGACTGATGTACGGACCACGGGCGAGTCAACTGGTGTCTTCGCCGCCTCGACCCCGTGCAGGTCTACGACTTCGACATCGTCGAAGCCGCGACTCTTGAGGTGAGCCCGGATCAGCTCTACCACCGGCCCCGGGCTCTGGCCCGGGACGAGCCGGAAGTCCATCTTCACGAACGCCTCCGAGGGGACGATGGTCTTTGAGCCGGGCCCCGTGTAGCCGGACATGATGCCCGCGATGTTCGCCGTCGGGCGCAGGAGCATCTCGCGCAGGGCGTCCTCGCCGGTTAGGTACCGGTCCAGGGCCTCCACGCCCCAGGACTTGCGCAACGCCGCATCGTCGAAGGGGATGCGGCTTATAGCTTCCAGGTCCTTCTCCGAGGGCGGTTCTATAAGCTCCTCGAAGCCGTCTAAAGTGATCTCCCCATGCTCATCCTTGATGGTCCGTAGAGCCTGAACCAGGCGCCACGCTGGGCTCGGCGCTATCCCTCCGTACATGCTGTGCAGGTCGTGAGAGGCACCGTGGGCCCTGAGCTCGACGTAGGCCAACCCCTTCGTGCCGCAGAAGATCACGGGATGTCCCGCTTCGTCCTTCATCGAGCCCTCCCACAGGCAGGCATCGGCCTGTAGAAGCTTGGAGTTGCTCCGCACGAAGGGGGCGAGGTTGGGGCTCCCGATCTCCTCCTCACCCTCGATAAAGAACTTGAGCCTGAACGGGAGCGTACCGTGCTCCTCCTGGTAGAGGCGGAGCGCCTGGATGCGGGCCATCACGTCGCCCTTGTCGTCGGCCACGCCGCGGGCGTACAGGGCGCCGTCCCGAATCGTGGGCTCGAACGGGTCGCTCTCCCACAGCTCCAGCGGCTCGGGCGGCTGCACGTCGTAGTGGCCGTAGGAGAGGAGCGTCTTCTCGCCGCTCCCGATCTCCGCGTACACCACCGGATGCCCGTCCGTCTCAAGGATACGCGCCTCGGCCCCCGCCTCTTCGAGCTTCGACCGGACCCATTCGGCACATTCGCGGAAGCCGCCCTCATCACCAGCCCGCGCCGAGATTGACGGCATCCTCAAGAACTCCTTCAGCTCCTCCAGGAGGTTTTCTTTCGAGCTATCTACCCTCTCTCTCAAGTCCATCCGCGCAGTCCTCCATTCTCTCCCTGGACAGGTTAGCATCTTCCACGCGGCGTGCGGCCGGGACGTAGCTCGTTATGAAGGTTGCTGTTATATTTGTGTCAGGGATGATGCCTATGGACAGGAGACCGGATCAGGAGCTAGAACCCCGTCGCGGACGCCATCCGCAGGGGACTAACCATGGTGGCGGCCCCGACGCCTTCTTCGGCCTGGATGTAGATAAGATGAGCCCGAAGGCCCAGGTGACTGCTTCGCTGGCAGTCCTGATCCCGGTGGCCGTGGCCGGTGTTGTGGTGCTGACCTTGTTCTCTTCCCTCTGGTGGCTCATCTTCGTCTTCGGATGGACGATCTTCCCCGCGTTCGGCCTGTTGGTACGCGGGATCGCGGGACTCTCCGAGGGCACGAACGAGCCTTCCGCGGCCAACGGCAAGGAGCACGAGTTGCTTAGGGCGCTCAAAGATCAAGGCGAGTTGACGCCGGCCCGGGCGGCGATGGAGACTTCGCTTACCGTGGCGGAGGTTGACAGGATGCTCAAGGAGTTGGCCGAGGGCGGGCACCTGGACGTTCGGGTTAGGGGCGGGGGTATCTTCTACGCGCTCTGGGAGCCGGGTGAAGAGGATGCGGCGGGAGAGCCCAGGGGGTAGAGTCGGGGCCGTGCGTGGTATCATTCTGTTCCCGGGACGGGTTGGCGGCTGGTAGGAGTTCAGGCACACCGAGGGGTATGGAAGAACGCAGGATCCCAAAGACGCTCGAAGAGGCATACCGGCTACGCGACTACGCGTCGTCGTTGCCCGAACGGGACTTCTACCAGGATCACGTCTACCGTCTGAGGCGTGAGGAGTACCGTTCGCGTGGCATACGCACGGAGATCTCCTCCAGACGCCGCGAGCGCCAGAGCGCCCTTGAGTTCTCCCGCGAGATGTTCTTCATGGAGGTAACGGAGATCATGCGCCGCCGCAGCGGCCCGGACCGCGCCTCTCGTGACGAGGTCCGCCGCTACACCTCGCGCCTCGATACGCACGCCTTTCTGAAGCAGCTCGCCTCTCCCCACTCCGGGGCGGTCGAGCTCTACAGGCGTAACTACCTGGAACTCCTACGCGCAGGCAAGTCTGCGAGGGAGGCTTACTACCTCTCGCGGGTCGTAGGGCTCGTGGACGAGTCCGAGTTTCGGGGGGTTCTGGAGAACGTGCGCAGTACCGGATACCCCAAGGGGCGCCTGCCCTACGCCGTGGAGAAGACGGCCATCCAGATACGGGACCTGCCCGGTGGCATGATCCTGATCCTCCTTACCTTCTTCGCCTCGCTCTTCGCCTTCGTCTGGGCTACCGGCGCGTGGGATCAGGCGAGCCCCGAAGCGATCATCTTCATCGGCCTCGGCCTCATCGCCGCCGGCGGCCTCATGCTCGTCTCCGCCGTCTTCATCATCACCTTTATAAGATCCATAAATAAGTAGCGTCTCTAAAGCCGGCTGCTCCGGCAGAGTAATCTCGCCCTCCCGAAGATCTCATCCTCTTTGTGTCTATCGCCACCCCCGAGCTCTAGAGGCGACGATGTGAGCGTGATTAAAGTTTTTGTTCGGTTGTACCGATAACTATGATAAGCAGACAGGTTAGAAGAGGGGGCTCATGATAAAGAAGCACACACCGATATTATTCCTGGCGATGGCTCTAGCACTGACGGCAGCCGTTGGAGTATCGGCGGCCGACCCTAGGGAGGCGGAGGCGGCGGCCACCGTATCAACCTGCAGCGGCGGAACCATTACCCTGAGCGATACCGAGAAGCGCTCGCTGGACCTGCACAATCAAACTCGTGTGAGCAACGGACTTTCGAAATTCTGCGTTGATTCCGCTCTCCAAAACGCGGCCCGTGCTCATTCTAAGGAGATGATCGATAAGGATTACTTCTCTCACAACTCCTATAATGGCGAGACCTTCTCAAACCGGCTCAAGCGCTATGGGTACACGCCCCTGCCAAACCGTTACTGGACCGTGGGCGAGAACATCGCCTACAACAGCGCGAGCGGGACGGCCTCGGCAGACAAGGTCCACAGCCAGTGGATGAACAGCACCGGCCACAAGGCCAATATATTAAACAAGAACTTCCGTCAGATCGGGATCGGCGCAGTCTACGGGGACTACAAGGGCTACAACGTGACGATGTGGACCGTCGACTTCGGGATGCGATAAGCCGCTAGTTAGAAGAAGTACGCTAGGCCGGTAGGCAGAGAAGAGGCCCGCGCCAGCCGACGCAGGGCCTCTCCACGAGGTGGGAGGGTCAGCCGGTCCGCTGAAACTCTTGCGCCTTGAAGCGTTCTCCGGTCACGCCCTCCGATTTATCTGAAGCCAGATACAGGAAGACGGCGGTGTTCTCTTCGGGCGTGATGCGGGTCTGGGGGTCCTCGTCGGGGTAGGCGGCGGCGCGCATCTCGGTGCGCATGCCGCCCGGGTCGACGGCGTTGGCGCGGATGCCGCGGTCTTTTAGCTCGGCGGCGAGGATCTGTGTGAGGCCCTCCACCCCGAACTTACTGACCGAGTATGCGCCCCACTCGGCCCGTCCCTCGACGCTGACGCCACTTACGACGTTGATGATCGAACCACCCTCCGGCATAGACGGTATGGCTGCCTTCGAGAGGAGGAACGGGGCGGTGAGGTTGGCGTCTATTACCCGTCGCCACTCGTCCTCCGGGTACTCTGCTATAGCTACGCGAGGCCCCAGGAGCCCCGCGTTGTTGACCAACACATCTATCCTGCCAAAGCGCCGGACCGCGCCGTCAACGAGCTTCTCCACCTCCGCTCTCACCGATACGTCCGCCGCAACCGCCAGCACTTCAGCGCCCGACCCTTCGGCCTCTTCGGCGACCGGATGCAGCGAGGACTCGCCGCGGGAGTTGATGACGAGGTTCGCGCCTTCTCCGGCGCAGGCGAGCGCCAGGGCCCTGCCGAGCCCGCGGTTGGCGCCGGTGATGAGGATGACTCTGCCTCCTAGCATGGTGCGTCCTTTCATTCTCCGTCTCTCGGCCACGTCGCGCTTGCTCCGGCCGAACCTCCGACAGTCTACAGTGGCACCCTTGGGGAGTGCTCGCTCGTCGTCCGAGTCCCGGCATGAACCAGGAAGCCGAAGACGGA
>JADDPM010000127.1 GCA_016781885.1 Rubrobacter sp. | reverse complement strand
ACCAGGTCGCCGTCGGCGAGGATGCCGGAAACGCCGGAGCTTTTGGCCCATATCACCTGATCCTCGAATCGGTTGGCGGCAACGTACTCGGGGAGGCCATAGGCATGCTCGCGTCGGGCGGCCTCTGCGTCAGCTTCGGAGTCTCGGGGGCGGCGGAGACGACGTTCGACGTGCGGGACTTCTTCCTCACGGGCGGGGCGCGGCTCTACGGCTTCATCCTCTTCCACGAGACACTCGCCTATCCAGCCTCCGACGGGCTGGCGCGACTCGCGAGACTGGTCGGAGAGGGGCGTCTCGCGCCGCATATAAGCGTCGAGGCTTCCTGGAAGCAGGTCGGGGAAGTGGCGCAACAACTCCTCGACCGGGGGTATACCGGCAAGGCGGTGTTGAGGGTCGGGAGTTAGAGAGCGGCGGAGCACCGGGAGATACTGGTCTTCGGGCTGATCGTGGGCGGCGCGAGGTGCTTCGGTCCGGGAACAGAGTCAAACCGGGGACGCGACCTAAAGGCTCGAAAAGCGGTAGGCGCGTCTTCCGCTGGCTCGTCACTGTGCTAATCTACGGCACGATTCTATTATAGAGGAGGAGAGGGGTTCGAGCGGTGGGTAGTAGAGGCAAGATCGCCATACTCTTACTTGTAGTACTGCTTCTCAGCATGAGCGTGATCGCCAGCGGGTGCACATCCCAGGGTCCCCAGGAGCAACAGAGCCCCGCCGAGAAACAGAGTCCCCCTGAGGAAGACAGTACGGAGCAGGACGAGTTGTAACCGGATCACTGGCGCGGGCATACGCCAGGCCGTAAACTCTATCAGCGGGCGCTGTTGCGAATGATCTCGTGGGTCTCTTCGAGGCCACACCAGCCCTTGACCTCGGCCTCCTCGTCCCCTTCGAGCCGCTTGAAGGCTGTGAAGAACTGCTCGATCTCGCGCAGGTTCTGCTCGGGCATGTCCTCCAGGCTTTGGATGTCGTCGAAGCGCGAGTCGTTATCGGAGACGCCGAAGATGGTGTACTCAACCTCCCCACCCTCGTCCATCTCCAGAGCCCCAACGGTACGCACCCTGAGCACACAGCCGGAGAACACAGGATCGTAGGCCGCGACCATGGCGTCTAAAGGTTCGCCGTCCGCGCCCTCGGTCGAAGGCACGAAGCCGTAGTCCCCCGGATAACGGATGTTTCCCGGGAGGACCCTGTCCAGCATGATCACACCCAGCTCCGGCTCATACTCGTACTTGTTGCGGCTGCCCACCGGCACCTCGACGACCACGTTCACCACCCTGGGGGCGTCCTCGCCCATCGGCAGAGCTTCAAGGTCTACGTTAATCTCGCTCATCCACTCCTCCTGATCTCTCAAGGATCTAAAGTCCGGTCTCCGTCAGCGCGTCTCGCACAGCCCCGAAGCTACCCCGAGCCGCCGGACGAGAAACACCAGAATGTAGGAAGAGCATTCCATCATCACGTAAGAACGCCGTAAAACGCGCGTTAAGAGAGACCGTTTCCCTTGGAAACAGAACGAGAGCCGGGACTTAGAGCCCGGCCCTCACGCTCTACTACCGGAAGGTTCTATACCAGCGAGCAATCCAGCCTCTCCAGCAGCTCCGCGCGGTTCTTGTGATGTCTCTCGTAGGAGTGGACGGCCTGAACCCCTAAAGCGCCGAGGTCTTTGATCTTCCGGGAGACGTCCTCGGCCGTAAGCTTGTCGTAGTTCTCGAGCGGCAGCTCGCCGCCGGTGCAGTTTGTGGACGTGCCGCCGAGGATGTTAAAGCTGTCGATGACCTCATATTCCCGGACCTCCTGACCCTGAGCGTTCTTGCTCCGGATCTGGCGGACTACGAGCTTGGTGCGGCCGCCGAAGGCCGTCTCGTCGTACTCGAACGCAGTTCCGGTCGTGACCTTGATCTCACCCGGCCACTCACGGTTCTCGTGGTTGCGGATGAGGATCGTCGTGTCCCAAGTGGGGTTCACGCCTCCCCCGGTATCGGAGAACGCACCCATCGCATCGAAGACTCCCGGCGTGGGGTTGCCGTCGCGCTGCGGGGTTCCCTGAACTGAGATGACCTGATGGTTAAACGCGGCTGGGAGCGCGAGATCCCCCTTCGGCACCAGCAGACCGTAGCCGAGTGCGGCAGAGGGCGGTCCTCCCTCCACCGTCTGGGCTTGAAGGCGACCCAACGACCCCGCGCCAAGCAACAGCGCCGCCGCGCTCATTCCTCCTATTCCTAGAAAAGCCCTGCGGCTTCTCGGGTCTGGTCTGCCTTGAATAGCCTGGACTGGTTCGTCTTGAGCGCTCAGCAAGCTCTCCCTCTACTACTCGCCGGGGAGATCCTTCCACCTTCCGTACGGCCAGAATAAGTGTGGATACGAGAGCCAGATGCTAGGTTAACCGTGAGGGAACCTTACGTTAAACGTGCGTAAAAGCCCGGCTCCGGTCCTCGACGCTCAACGGGAGCGCCGGTGGGGTACGAAGCCGACCGGCGAGCAGTCTTGATTGGGCGCCCTGCTCCCCGGGGAGCAAGGGTAGTCCCTTGGGCTTACTCCCAGTCGAAGGTGCTCAACAGGTTCGAGTAGTCATCCGTCCAGACGTCCAGGGAGGAGTCGGTCTGGCACGATTGCCACCGCGAGTCATAGGTTACGTCGCCGAGGTCTCCCTCCTCTCGGGCCATCAGCACCCAGTGGGAGGCGAACTTGCCGGGGTAACTCATCACCTTTTCGTCGAACTGAGCGCGGCAGGCAAGCCCGGTGTCCTGCGCGAGGTTTCCGAGCACGGGCTCGAGCTCCAGGTGCCGGTTGGAGATGTGCATGGCTATGACCCCGTCCTCGTTCAGTTTGCCGAGGTACATGTCGAACGCCTCGCGTGTCAGGAGATGGACCGGTATCGCGTCGGAGCTAAAGGCGTCGCCGACGATCATGCCGTACTCCCCGTCTGGGGCCTCGGCTAGAGAGAGGCGAGCGTCGCCGAGGACCACGTCGGACTGGCCGGAACAGTCGTTGAGGTAGGTAAAGAGCTCCTCGTCGCTGGCGATCTTCTGGATCAAGGGGTCTATCTCGTAGAACTCCCAACTCTGACCGGGCTTGTTGTAGCATGCCAGCGAGCCCGTCCCGAGGCCGAGCGCGGCGACCCGCGAGGTCGTCTCCTCCGGCAGGGCCTCGAAGGCCTGGCCGATGGGGCCCGTCTGGTGATAGTAGGTGGTTGGTACGGGCGGCTGTGGCCCGAGAAGCTGCGCGCCGTGGTTGGTGTCCCCGACGATGAGCGCATGAAAGTCGCCGTTCGTCTCTTCCCGTTCCGTGACCTTGTAGACCCCGAAGAAGCTACGCTCCTGATAGAAGGCATCCGTCGCGGCAACCGTGAAGGTCCCGGCCACGATAACCGCCGCAACGCCCAAGCCGAAGCGCACCGTGCGGTTGGAGAAGTAAGCGAACAAGAGACATACCACGAGGGACAGGCCGATCAGCAGCTTCTCAGCGTTGTCCCTTGTGTCTAGCGCCTCGATGGAGGCGATGGCATGGGCGATCAGCACCACCGCGGCCCCGAGGGCCAGAGGCAGCACCAGGTCCAAAAGCAGCGGGGCGAACCGCGACGCGTCCCGTCGCCCTTCCCCCTCGTCCGGCTCCCCTCTCTGCCCTGCCTCTTCCTCCCGGGCCTGCTCTCCGCCCCGCCGCCCGCCCCGTACCAGCCGCGCGAGCAGCACCCCAGGCAAGAACATGCACGCGAGAATTATCGCGAGCGGGTACTCGACCACCGTGTCGAAGGCCACCGGCGCCACCAGCGCGTTGAACACCCCGCCAAGCACCCCTCCTACCGCCACCCACAGGTAGAACTCCGTCAGGTGCCACGCCGGTGGCCTGTCCCGCGCCACCTCCCCGTGCAGCACCATCGCCACCAAAAAGAATCCGAGTATATGCAGCCCTATGAGCGCCCAATATGGGTTCTTCAGGTCGGTCAGTATCGTGACCACGACCACCGCCATCACCAACGGAAGCGCCGCCACCGATAGCTTGTGTAACACGTCCGGCACCCTCGGGCTCGGCGAGAAGACGACCACAAAAGAGAACAGATACAGCGAGAGCGGTATCACCCAGAGAAGCGGTATGGGTGTGATATCCGTAGTGATGAAGGCCGTAACCCCAAGCATCAGGCTCGACGGGACGAACGTGAACCCCACCCACCGCAGCCTCCGCCAGATGCTGAGCCCGCCGGAGAGTGAAGGGTCGGCGCTCTGCGGAGAACCGCCACCGCTCACCGGGTCACCGGCTACCGGCTCTGCCTCCTCTTCTTCTTTCTGGGAAGAAGCGGGGTTGGAGCGCCACAGCATCACCGCCGAGGCGAAGACCAGGACCACCAGCGCCCCGTAGCCTACCGTCCACCAGAAGCCCTGATTCGTCAGCGTCAGTTCCCGCTCCACGACCAGCGGGTAACCTAAGAGCCCTATGACGCTGCCAAGGTTACTCGCCCGGTACAGGAAATAGGGATCCTTGGCCGCCGGGTGGTCGGTATCGGCCAGCCACCTCTGGATCAGGGGGTTCGTCGTCGAGATCACGAAGAACGGGAGCCCGACCGACACCAGGAGCAGCCCCAGCAGCAAGAAGATCGGGTTGCCCTCCGCCGAGGGAGCCCACTCGTTGCCAGGCTTCGCGAGCGGCCCGGCAAAGACAAACACCAGGATCGGCAAGAGGACCAACACCAGATGGAGCACGGCCTGGCGCCGCGCCCCGAGCCACGTAGTGGTCGCGTGTACGTAGAGGTAGCCCACCAGGAGAGCGGCCTGGAAGAACATCATCGAACCCGTCCACACGGCGGGCGTGCTGCCGAAGAGCGGCAGGATGAACTTGGCGAACATCGGCTCAACCAGGAACAGGAGCGCGGCGCTCACGAAGATAGTGGCCGAGAACAGGACCATAAGCGAGGTCCGGCCCGGCGAGTCCTTCCGGGTAGAATCTTTCTTCTTGCCGACCTCGTCCGTCTGCGTCGGCGGTTCGGCTGGCATAGGTTCCTGCGCCCTTCCTTCCGTTTTGATTAGTAGGCACTGCTGGCGCGCAATCTAACGGAGAACCCGGCGACTGGCAACATTTGTTGTGTTAAATCTTGGAGTACGGGTCTGTACCCGGTCCGGGGCGCCGCCGTCTCTCCGCAGAGGATACAATACGGGCCGGTAAAACAACTATCTGTCGAGAGGTAGGTTTATGGCCCTCTACGAGTACAAGTGCGCGGAGTGCGAGGAGCGGTTCGACCTCATGCGTTCGATGAGCGCGGCCGACGAGCCGGCGGAGTGTCCCGAGTGCGGCGGTAGCGAGTCGCGGCGTCTTATCTCCAACTTCGCCTCCGTCACCCCCGGCGACTCCGCTATGTCTACCAACCCTATGATGAACGCCCGTATGGCCAAGGCAGGTGGCGGCGGCGGATGCTGCGGCGGTGGCTGCTGCGGCTGAAGAACCTCTCCGCTCGGAGCCGGACGGAGAAGCGCCTGAAGGTCTCCCCGAGCTCGTCCTCAAGGGCATCGAGGAGTTCAACAGGGGCGAGTTCTACGAGTGCCACGAGTACCTCGAAGAGGCCTGGATGCAGGAGCCGAAGAGGGTCCGTTTCCTCTACCAGGGCATCCTCCAGGTAGGCGTTGGCTTCTACCATCTCCAGAACGGCAACTGGCGCGGCGCCACGGGCCTCTTGCGCAACGGCACCATACGCCTCAGAGAGTTCGAGCCCGCAACCCTCGGTATAGACGTCTCCCGCCTCGTCAGCGAGTGCGAACGTTGCCTCGAAGTGCTAGAGGATCTCGGACGCGGGCACGTGCGCGAGTTCGACCAGAGAAAGATACCTAAAGTGGAGCAGGCGTAACAGAGCCATTAGCAGCCACCCACCGGCTGTCAACTTATTGCCCCACGGGGCTCATATCCGCATGCGGCGTGGCGGCAACATACATTCGGTAGAGGGTAGTGGTTCCGCTGGTGTTGTTGGGTACACTGAGGAGCATGATGGAAGACGAA
>JADDPM010000126.1:3832-5949 GCA_016781885.1 Rubrobacter sp. | reverse complement strand
TTGGCGATTCTCCGAGCTATCAAATCGGCTCCTCATCGCCCATTGACACATTCGCTACCCGCCTATCCGCGCAGCCTCTTAATCCCAAGACTTTCGATTAGCCGATCCCTGCTCTTGGTTGAAACCGCTTTTTGATGCAATACCTAGAATACCTTCTGCCGGTCTTGGATTGGGCTTGCGTAGGTGAATCGTAATTGTCGCTATCACCACACTGTTCCGGCAGGCTGAGTAGGAGTTAGCTCCGTAACGCTGGCTCGATCCCAAGGGCAACCGTCGCCCCTAAAGACGAAAGCTTCTCCTCAAAGCTCTCGTAGCCACGCAGAACGTGGCGCGCGCCGTCGACGATGGTGGTGCCCTCGGCGACGAGGCCGGCCATGACCAGGGCCGCCCCGCCTCGGAGGTCCGGCGACTGGACGATGGTCCCGGAGAGCCGCCTCGGTCCCTTCACGAGAGCCCGGTGTCCACCGAAGAGGTCGATACCGGCGTCCATCCGGTTGAGCTCCTCGGCGACCTGGAGGCGATTCTCGTAGACGTTCTCAGTTATGATGCCGGCCCCCGAGGTCTGGAGCAGGAGGACCAGCATCTGGGCCTGCAGGTCGGTGGCGAATCCGGGAAACGGAAGGGTCGAGACATCCACGCTACCCAAAGATGCAGGGTCTTCGACCCGCACCCGTACACCGCCCTCGACGTTCCGAGCGTCCACGCCCATCTCACGCAGCTTGGCGAGCTCCATCTTGAGGTGGGAGGGGTCCGCGCCTCTGACCGTAACGTCGCCGCCCGTCGCGGCGGTCGTCATGATAAACGTACCAGCCTCTACGCGATCGCCGATGACCGTGTACTCGACGGGGCGTAGCTCGTCCACACCCTCGATGACTATGCGCCCCGTACCCCCGCCGTGGACCTGCGCACCCATCAGGTTCAGGAAGTCGGCCAGCGCCACGACCTCCGGCTCGCGCGCGCCGTTCTCGATTATCGTCGTGCCTTGAGCCAGGACGGCGGCCATCATTACGTTCTCCGTCGCGGTGACGCTCGGATACTCGAAGTTAACTTCCGCTCCGGCGAGTCCCCGCTGCGCCTCGGCCTTGATGAAACCATGGTCTAGCGAGATCTCCGCCCCCAGAGCCCGCAGCCCATCGAGGTGGAAGTTGAACTTCCTTAGCCCCAGGTTGCACCCGCCCGGCGCGGATACCTCGGCCTCCCCGAACCGGGCGACGAGCGGCCCGAGGACCACGATGCTCGCCCGCATCTGGCGCACCAGATCGTAGGGTGCCGTGTAGGAGTCAATCGTCGAGGCGTCTATGGAGAGCGTGTTGCCGGAGAACTCGCACCGCGCCCCAAGGCCTTCGAGGACGGCAAGCATCGTCTCAACGTCTTTTATGCGCGGGACGTTGTGAAGCACGGTCCGGCCCGGAGCGAGGAGCGCGGCGGCGATCAGCTTCAGGGCCGCGTTCTTTGCGCCGGAGACCGTTACTTCCCCGTGGAGCCTACCGCCCCCCTCGACGAAGAACCTCTCCATTAAACCACCCTCCCTGTCGCGACCGTCTCTCTAGCTACCCGTACAACGGCGCCGTATTGTACAGGACAAAGGTAACGAAACAGCTACACCCCGATAACAACGCCGCTACAGTTGGGAGGGTTGCTCCTAGCCCTCGCCGTACTCGCGCGCCACCCGCACCAAGTTCTCCCCGATGGTGCGGCGGCGTTCGATCTCCTTCTGCTGCCTATCGCTGTCCTCGTCCTCGTCCGAGACCTCGGACAGCTCGTTCTCGGCCTGCTCGACCCGGCTCTCGGCCGCGTCTACGTCGATCTCTCCGGGGGTCACAGCCTCCTCGACCAGTATCTGCACCAGGTTCTCCGAGACCTTGAAGAAGCCGTCGGAGGTCGCGTAGACGTGCCTCTCGTCGTCCTGGTTGATGCGCACCGCCCCGATCTCGACGGTGGAGACGACCGGCTGATGGTCTACGAGGACGCCGATGTCGCCATCGGCTATCCTCGCCACCACCATGTCCACCTCGCCGTCGAAGATCACCTGCTCCGGCGTGATGACCCTACAGAAGAGCTGGCGCCCTTCCTGCTGCTGGTTCCGGTCCTCGGACACTAACCTTCCTCGCCGTTCT
>JADDPM010000126.1:3644-3819 GCA_016781885.1 Rubrobacter sp. | reverse complement strand
CTCCTCGCCCTCTTCTTCCTCCTCGCCGCTCATGCCGCGGGCCTTCTCGACGGCCTCGTCGATGTTGCCGACCATGTAGAACGCCTGCTCGGGCAGGTCGTCGTGCTTGCCCTCGACGACCTCCTTGAAAGAGTTGACCGTCTCTTCGAGATCCACGAACCGGCCCTCCTGGCCC
>JADDPM010000126.1:0-3526 GCA_016781885.1 Rubrobacter sp. | reverse complement strand
CGTCTCTTCGAGATCCACGAACCGGCCCTCCTGGCCCGTGAACTGCTCGGCCACGAAGAACGGCTGCGAGAGGAAGCGCTGCAACCGCCGCGCCCGGCCGACGTAGACCTTGTCCTCCTCGGAGAGCTCCTCCATGCCCAGGATGTTGATGATGTCCTGAAGCTCCCTGTAGCGCTGCATGACGTACTGCACCTGCTGGGCCACCTCGTAGTGCTCCTGTCCGAGGTTCTTCGGATCGAGGATGGTAGACGATGAGGCCAGCGGGTCTACCGCCGGGTAGATGCCCTGCTCGGCGAGCTCGCGCGCGAGCACCACCGTCGAGTCGAGGTGAGTGAACACGGTGAACGGGGCCGGGTCGGTGATATCGTCCGCCGGGACGTAAACGGCCTGGAAGCTCGTTATAGAGCCTTTCTTGGTCGAGGTGATCCGCTCCTGCAACCCGCCCATCTCGGTGGCCAGCGTGGGCTGGTAGCCGACCTCCGAGGGCATCCGGCCCATGAGCGTCGAGACCTCGTTGCCGGCCTGCACGAATCGGAAGATGTTATCGATAAAGAGCAGGACGTCCTGGCCGAGCTCCTCCCTGAAGTACTCGGCGAGGGTGACTCCGGTGAGACCGATGCGGAAGCGAGCCCCGGGCGGCTCGTTCATCTGCCCGAAGACCATCGAGGTGTTCCCGAGAACCCCGGCCTCCTCCATCTCGCGGTAGAGGTCGTTCCCCTCACGCGTACGCTCGCCGACCCCGGCGAAGACGCTCGTCCCCTCGTACTGCAACGCGATGTTGTGGATCAACTCGGTAATAACGACCGTCTTGCCGACCCCCGCGCCGCCGAAGAGCCCGACCTTGCCGCCACGCCTGACCGGGCAGAGCAAGTCTACGACCTTGATGCCGGTCACGAACTGCTCGGTCTGGGTGGAGAGCTGGGTGAACTTCGGGGACGGGCGGTGTATCGGCCAGTGGTCCTCGGCATCTATGGGGCCCTGCTCATCGACGGGGTTGCCGAGCACGTCCAAAAGACGCCCGAGCACCGGTCTACCCACCGGCACAGAGATCGGACCACCCGTGTCCTGGACCTCCAGCCCACGGCTCATACCATCCGTCGAGCCCATCGCGACCGTCCGCACCACGTCGTCACCGATGAGCTGCTGGACCTCCAGCGTAACTTCCTGGGTCTCGCCCTCGTCGGTCGCGAATGAGGTCGTAAGGGCACTGTAAATCTCCGGCAACTCCTCGGGCTCGAACCGGATGTCCACCACGACGCCCCGGATCTCCAGAACCTTGCCTACGCCGCCCTTTTGCTCCTGCCCGGACTGCTCCTGAGCCTGTCGCTGGCCGTTTGTCTGTCCGTCGCGGTCGCCGTTGCCCGTCTGCTGCCCGGAGGTTTGCTGTGCCTCTGAAACACGCTCGGGGGCTTCCGGGTCCTTCGGGATACTAAAGTGGTCTCTCTTGTCGCTCTCGCTCACGCAAACTCCTCCTGTTGAAGCTGGTCCTAACCAGCGAGGGCTTCGGCGCCCCCCACTATCTCGAGAATCTCCTGGGTTATCTGGGCCTGACGCATCCTGTTCATCTGTCTGGTCAGGTCCTCGGACATCTCATTGGCACTGTCGCTCGCACTCTTCATCGCCGTCATCCTAGCCCCGTGCTCACCGGCCGCACTCTCCAGGAACGCTCGGAACAACAACGTCTCCACGTACCTCGGCACGAGCCGCTGTAGGAGTACCTCCGGCCCCGGTATGAACTCCAGAGGTATGTTCTGCCCACCCTCCTCGTTCCCCCCGTCATCCTCACCATTGTCTTCCGGGGCCACAGGAAGGAGGCGGGTGACGACGGGCCGCTGGACGAGGGCGCTCTGGTAGCGATTGTAGATCAGGTACACCTCGTCGGCCTCTTCGTCCTCGAAGAGCCGCGTTAGGTAGCGCCCCACCCTCTGGGCATCCTTGTAGCTCGGGCTGTCGGAGAACCCGGTGAAGGCCTCCTCGTAACCTATCCCCCGAAACCGGAAAAAGGCCTCGGCCTTGCGTCCGGTTACGACGTGTACGGTCTCCGCGTCCTGCTCCCCGCGCAACTGCATGGTGCGCTTCAAAAGCTGGGCGTTGAACCCCCCCGCGAGCCCCCGGTCGGACGTGACGGTGCAGATGGCGACCCTGTTGATCTCCCGTCCGACGAGGAGTGGGCTACCGCTCTGGGCCCTGTTCGCGATGTCCCTCATCATCTCGTCTACGTTATCGGCGTATGGACGTGCTTTGTTGAGCTGGTTCTCCGCCTTGCGCAGCTTGATGCCGGAGATCGTCTGCAGCGCCTGCGTCATCTTCGACGTGTTGTCCAGCGACTGTATCTGACGCTTCAGGTCCTGGGCCGAAGCCATTCTCTAGCCTCTCTCTCCAGAGCCGTTCTCCAAATCCTCGTCCTCGGATTCGTCCCCGGTCTGCATGTCGACCATGCCGGTGTCCTCAGGTTGGTAGTTCTCGTTGAACCTCTTGAGGGCGTCCTCGAGTTTCTCCCGATTCTCGTCGGTGAGCTGCTGCTCCTCGCGGATAGAGCCGAGTATCCCCTCGTGGCTGTTCCTGAGGTAGTCTCGGAGCTGTTGCTCGTAGTCGGTGACGTTCTCCGGATCGACGAAGTCTACGTAGCCGTTGGTGACCGCGAAGATCACCGCGGTCTGCTGCTCGACGGGGATCGGTTCGAGCTCGCTCTGCCTGAGCATGTTCATCGTCCGCTCGCCGCGCGCCAGTGTATTCTGGGTCGCCTTGTCCAGATCACTCCCGAACTGGGCGAAGCTCTGTAGCTCGCGGTACTGGGCCAGACTCAACCGCAGGGTACCGGCGACCTTCTTCATCGCCTTGATCTGGGCGTCGCCCCCGACCCGGCTCACCGAGTTGCCGACGTCGATGGCTGGCCGCTGCCCCGAGTTGAACAGGTCGCCGTTCAGGAAGATCTGACCGTCCGTGATCGAGATGAGGTTCGTCGGTATGTACGACGAGATGTCCCCGCCCTTGGTCTCCGCTATTGGCAACGCTGTCAGCGACCCGCCGCCCCGGTCATCGGACATGCGCGCCGCCCGCTCCAGGAGCCGCGAGTGCAGGTAGAAAACGTCGCCCGGGTAAGCCTCGCGCCCCGGCGGACGCCTGAGAAGGAGCATGAGCTCCCGGTAGGAGTTGGCGTGCTTGGAGAGGTCGTCGTAGACGATCAGGGCATCCTCGCCCTGCTCCATGAAGTACTCGCCGATGGCGCACCCCGCGTAGGGTGCTAGGTAGTGGAGCGTCGCCTGGACGGAGGCCGGCGCGTTGACGATAACCGTGTAGTCCAACGCTCCGTGTTCTTCGAGCGTGCTCATGATGCCCGCGACGGTGGAGTCCTTCTGGGCAATGCCGACGTAGATGCACTTCACGCCCGTGTCGCGCTGGTTGATGATCGCGTCTATCGCGATAGCCGACTTGCCGAGTCCCCTGTCGCCAATGATGAGCTCGCGCTGCCCGCGCCCGATCGGCACCATCGAGTCGACGGCCTTCAGTCCGGTCTGCAACGGCG
>JADDPM010000125.1 GCA_016781885.1 Rubrobacter sp. | reverse complement strand
AGCTGAGGCGGGCGAGAAGGAGCATCGCCGGGTTCAAGATCCGCGAGGGGATGCCGGTCGGCGCGCGCGTGACGTTGCGCGGCGAACGGATGTGGGAGTTCCTCGACAGGCTGGTAACGATCGCGCTCCCGCGCGTGCGGGACTTCCGGGGGATCAGCCCGCGGAGCTTCGACGGGCGGGGGAATTTCGCGCTCGGGCTACGGGAGCAGTTGATCTTCCCGGAGATCAGCTATGACGAGATAGACGCCACGCGCGGGCTGGATGTCGCGATGGTGACGACGGCGGAGACCGACGAAGAGGCGCGGGAGCTCTTGCGGCTCCTCGGGATGCCGTTCCAGACGAGCTAGGAGAGTTTATGACGAGGAAAGCGTTGTTGGTCAAGCAGAGGAAGCCGCAGAAGTTCGCGGTGAGGGAGTACAACCGGTGCCAGCGGTGCGGCCGGGCGCACGGGTACTACCGCAAGTTCGGGGTGTGCCGGATCTGCTTGAGAGAGCTGGCGCACGAGGGCAAGATCCCCGGTGTCATGAAGGCAAGTTGGTAGGTAAGAATGAGCGTTAACGATCCTATAGCGGACTTTCTGACCCGCATCCGCAACGCGGGTATGGCGAGGCACGATGTCGTTGAGATGCCCCACTCCAAGATGAAGACCGAGGTTGCGCGCATCCTCAAAGAGCAGGGCTACATACAGGACTATTCGGAGAAGGGCGCGGGCGCGGAGAAGAAGCTCGTCGTCGAGCTCAAGTACGACCCCGACGGGCGGCGTGCGATCACGGGCTTACGGCGCATGAGCCGGCCCGGGCGGCGCGTGTACCGCAAGCAGACGAACATCCCTCGCGTCCTCGATGGGCTCGGGGTGGCGATACTCTCGACCTCGCGCGGGATACTCACCGACCACGAGGCCCGCAGGGCCGGCATCGGCGGCGAGGTCCTCTGCTTCGTTTACTAGGGAGATAGAGAATTATGTCGAGAATCGGTAAGGCGCCGGTACCGGTGCCGGGAAACGTAGAGATGAACATCTCCGGTCAGGAGATCACGGTCAGGGGTCCCAAGGGAGAGCTGACCGTGCCCGTAGGCAGGGGTGTAACCGTCAGGCAGGAGGATGGCGAAGTCCTCGTCGAGCGGGAGTCCGACGCGCCAGAGCACAGGGCGATGCACGGGCTTACGCGGTCTCTGATCCAGAACGCCGTCACCGGTGTCACGGACGGTTTCACGAAGACGCTCCAGATCGCGGGCGTCGGGTACAGGGGGGCGTTGCAGGGGCGGGACATAAACCTTCAGGTCGGATACTCGCATCCGGTCACGATAACCCCCCGCGAAGGTATAGACTTCGAGATGCCGAACGCTACGACCATCGTGGTGCGCGGCATAGACAAGCAGCGGGTCGGCCAGCAGGCGGCGGAGATAAGGCGCGTGAGGCCGCCGGAGCCGTACAAGGGCAAGGGCATCCGCTACAGCGATGAGCAGATCCGGCGCAAGGTCGGCAAGGCGGGGTAGCGGAGCTCTAAGGGAGGCTTTATGGCGGTAACCGAAGTTAAAAGGACTCAGAAGAACCGGCGCCGGGGCCGCATCCGGCGCAAGATCTCCGGCACGGCGGAGCGCCCGAGGCTCTCCGTCTACAAGTCGAACGCCCACATCTATGCCCAACTGATAGACGATCTCGAAGGCCGCACGCTGGCGGCGGCGGACTCCCGCGAGGTCGAGGGGGCCGAGAGCCGCAAGGACGCGGCACGACAGGTCGGCGAGCTTATCGCCAGCCGGGCAGGCGATGCGGGGTTAGAGACCGCGGTCTTTGATCGCGGCGGCAACAAGTATCACGGCCGGATCGCGGTGCTAGCGGAGGGTGCGCGTTCGGGCGGACTGAAGCTGTAACTTTTAGGAGGATAGAGAGTTTTGGGAAGAGGAAGTAGTAGAGGACAAGGCCCTTCAGGGTCGAGCCGCGGAGGCGGTATGGACAGCCGCGGAGGCGTGCGCGGGGGAGGCGGCACCACCGTGGGCCGCGACAGCAGCGGTGGCACCCGACCCGGTCGCGGGGGAAGGGACGCCAATCGCGGGGGCGGTCGCGGTGGCCGCGGGCGCGAGCGGGACTCTGACCTCCAGGATCGCGTCGTCGAGATCCGCCGCGTCGCCAAGGTCGTCAAGGGTGGCCGTAGGTTCAACTTCAGTGCCCTCGTCGTCGTCGGCGACGGCAAGGGGCGTGTCGGGGTTGGCCTGGGTAAGGCGAACACGGTCCCGGCCGCGATAGCGAAGGGCCAGGACAAGGCCAAGCGCGAGATGTTCGACGTGCCGATGCGCAACACGACCATCCCGCACGAGGTGCTGGGTAAGTTTGAGAGTTCCGAGGTGATGCTCAAGCCCGCCAGCGAGGGTACGGGGGTTATCGCGGGCGGCGCCGTGCGCGCGGTGTTGGATCTCGCCGGTGTCAGGGACATCCTGACGAAGGCTCTGGGTTCGACGACCGCCGTCAACCTCGTACGGGCGACAGAACAGGGCTTGAGAGAGCTGCGTTCCAAGGCTGCCATCGAGCAGTCGCGGGGGGTGAAGATTACCCTATGAGCCCCCTCAAGATTACGCAGAAGAGGAGTGTTATAGGGTCCCTCTCGGGCCACAAGAAGACGGTGCGGGCTCTGGGACTCAAGCGCATCAGAGACTCGCGGCTACACGAGGATACGCCGCAGATACGCGGCATGATCCGCAAGGTGCAGCACCTGGTAGAGGTCGAGGAGGTGCAGGGGTAATGAGGCTAAACGAACTCTCTCCGGCCCCCGGCTCCACGAAGTCGCGCAAGCGGCTCGGTCGGGGCAAGGGCTCGGGGAACGGCAAGACCAGCGGTCGCGGCCACAAGGGCGCGGGCGCGCGTTCGGGCGCTCCGGGGCACGGCAAGTTTGAGGGCGGCCAGATGCCGCTTCAGCGCCGGCTGCCACGTCTCAAAGGTATGGCTCGCGGGCCGCATACCGTCGCCCGCCCGAAGGTCTACGCGCCGGTCAACGTCTCGGAGCTCGCGGAGCTTTCGGGTGATGAGATCGGTATCGAGGAGCTCAAGGCGGCTGGTATCCTTCGCAAAAAGGAGAGCCTGGTAAAGGTGTTGGGCGACGGGGAGATAGGACGCGCCATAACCGTCAGGGCGCACGCATTTTCCTCTTCGGCCCGGGAGAAGATAGAGGCGGCCGGCGGCAGCACCGAGGTCCTGGAGTCGTGAGATGATAAAGGCGCTTGGAAATGCGTGGAGCGTCCCGGACCTAAGGCATAAGCTGCTCTTTACGGCGATCATTATCGCGCTGTACCGGCTCGGGTGCTATGTGCCGCTCCCCGGCGTAAACCGGGAGGTCTTGGGGAGCCTCGGAGAGGACGGTAACGCCATCACCGGGCTTTTCGGGGTCTTTACCGGCGGGGCGTTCAATAACCTGTCGGTCTTCGCCCTCGGGATCATGCCGTACATTACGGCCTCGATCGTGATGCAGCTCCTGACCGTCGCGATACCCCGGCTTCAGGAACTCTCTAAAGAGGGCGAGACTGGCCAACAAAAGATCACGCAGTACACGCGGTTCTTCACGTTAGGGCTGGCGCTCATCCAATCACTTGCGATGCTCTTGTACTTCCGCAGCGGCGGCACGGGAGTCCTCAGCGGTACCACGATTATAGACAGCTACCTCATCGTCATAACGCTCACGGCGGGGACGATGCTGATCATGTGGCTCGGGGAGCTTATCTCCCAGCGGGGGCTCGGGAACGGCATCTCGCTGATCATCTCCGCGGCGATCCTCTCGCAAGCGCCCGCGGCGATCTCGTCTCTCCTGGAGAGCGGCAACGTGTTGACCATCGTGATCCTCGCCGTGCTCGCGGTGCTCATCGTCGCGGCGATCGTGTTCGTCAACGAGGGGCAGCGGCGCATCCCGATCACCTACGCAAAGAGGCAGGTCGGGCGGCGCATGAGCCAGGGCGGGACGACGTACCTGCCTCTGAAAGTCAACATGGCGGGGGTCATCCCTATCATCTTCGCCTCGTCGCTTCTGATCTTCCCGATCATCCTCGCCCAGTTCGCCGGGAACGACACTGGTTCGATCCTCGGGCGGGTCGCGGCGTTCTTTACGCCGGGGAACGCACCGTACCTGGTCCTCTACGCCCTCCTCATCTTGATGTTTACGTACTTCTATACGGCCGTGCAGTTCAACCCCATAGAGCACGCGGACAACCTCAAGAAGAGCGGCGGATACATCCCGGGGATTCGTCCGGGCCAGCCGACGGCGATCTACCTGAACAACGTGCTCACCAGGATCACGCTCTTCGGCGCGATCTTTTTGGCGGCGGTCGCGGTCGTACCGTACTTCATCTCTGGCGCTTTGGGATTGGGACAGCAGATCTTCCTCGGGGGCACCTCGGTGCTGATCGTGGTCGGCGTCTCTCTGGATACCGTCCGCCAGCTCGAGAGCCAGTTGATGATGCGTAACTATGAAGGATTCTTGAAGAGGAGACAGCAGCAGAGATGAGAATCATCATCATCGGTCCCCAGGGGGCCGGCAAGGGTACCCAGGCGGCGGAACTGGTCGAGAAGTTGGGCGCCGAGCACATCGCCACCGGCGACCTCGTGCGGGCGGAGATAAAGCAGGGCACGGAGCTCGGGCAGAAGATCCAGGAGTACAACGACAAGGGCGAGTTGGTCCCCGACGAGATCATCATCGAGATGACCAAGCCGCACCTCTCGGAGAACGAGTCCTGGATCCTCGACGGCTTCCCGCGCAACCAGGCCCAGGCCAAAGCGCTCGACGAGGCGCTCGAAGATATAAACGAGAAGGTCGACAGGGTCATCGCTCTCGAAGCGTCGGATGAGGACCTGGTCAAGCGGCTCTCGGGCCGTCGCCAGAGCGAGGCGACCGGCAAGACCTACCACATCGAGCACGACCCGCCGCCGGAGGACAGCGAGGAGGACGCGGGGCCGTTCGTCCAGCGCGACGACGATACCGAAGAGGCCATCCGCACGCGCCTGGATACCTACCACGAGCAGACCGAGCCCCTGAAGGAGTACTACGGCGAGCAGGGCATCCTGGTGACCGTGGACGCCTCGAAACCAATCCCCGAGGTAACCGAAGAGGTCCTGAAGGCTGTGGGGGAGAACGAGTAACACCTTGATCGTACGCAAGAGCAAGGGCGAGCTCGAAACGATGCGCGAGGGCGGCAGGATCACCGCCGCCTGCCTCGCCATGCTTACCGAGAACGCCCGGGCCGGCGTGACGACGAAGGACCTCGATGAGTTGGCGGAGGACTTTATTCGCTCGCGCGGTGGGAAGCCGGAGTTCAAGGGCTATCAGGGCTTCCCTGCCTCGATCTGCGCCTCGCCGAACTCCATGATCGTACACGGCATCCCCGGCTCCTACCGCCTGAAGGATGGCGACACCATCTCCCTGGATGTCGGCGTGCGCTACGAGGGGTTCGTGACCGACTCCGCGACGACCGTGGCGATAGGAGAGATACCCCCGGACGCCGAAGGGCTCTTGAGCACCACGCGCCAGTGCCTCGCGGCGGCGACGGAGCAGATGCGGGCCGGCAAGAAGCTCGGAGACGTCGGGTATGCGATACAGGTTCTGGCCGAGGCGCGGGGCTACGGGGTGGTGCGAGACCTCGTCTCGCACGGCGTCGGACGCAAGATGCACGAGGACCCCCAGATCCCCAACTACGGTAGACCCGGGACCGGACCGCGTCTCTTGCCCGGCATGACGTTCGCGATAGAGCCCATGATCACGCTTGGCAGCTACGACATCCGTATCAGCGAGCGGGATGGATGGTCCATCTATACCGCCGACGACTCCCTTGCCGCCCACTACGAGCACACCATCGCCGTCACCGACGACGGGCCGTGGGTCCTTACGGCGGCGTAGGCAGCGGATGAAGGGCTGGGAGGCTTGCAGCGTGCGTGGTAACATATATGTTTGGTTTCGACCAGTTTGTAACAGATTGAGAGCAGGGGAGGTCCTTGGCTAAAGAAGACGTCATAGAGGTGGAGGGCACGATCACGGAGGCGTTGCCCAA
>JADDPM010000268.1:573-1770 GCA_016781885.1 Rubrobacter sp. | reverse complement strand
ATGGGCAAGACAGGCAGGCTCTACTCGCCTGAGTTCAAGGAGGAGGCCATCCGGCTTGTTCACTCCTCCAACGAGAGGTATCCGGTGGCGAAGATAGCCCGCGATCTGGCCGTCTCCGCAGAGACGCTTCGCAAGTGGGTCAACCAGGCCGACATAGACGCCGGAGAACGTGAGGGACTCACCACCGAGGAGAAAGAAGAGCTGCGTCGTCTGCGCAAAGAGGTGAAGGTCCTCAAGGAGGAGCGCGAGATCTTAAAAAAAGCGGCATGGTTCTTCGCCAGGGAGGAGAACCTCCGAGCACGCAGGTGATCTACGCATTCATCGAAGCACAGAAGTTAAGCCACCGGATCAGTAGGATGTGCAGGACTCTGAAGGTCTCAAAGAGCGGTTTCTACGGTTGGCGAGATAGAGCGCCTTCGGCTCGGGCACAGGCTGACGCCGTTCTCTTGGAGAAGATAGCCCGCATCCACACAGACAGCAGAGAGACCTACGGTGCACCGAGGATCCACTTTGAGCTGAGGACGCTGGGCGTGAGGTGCGCCAGAAAGCGTGTGGCGAGGCTGATGCGAGCGGCCTCTCTGTTCGGGTGCGGCGGTCGCAGGAGGAAGGCTCGCACCACCCTCCGCTCAAGGAGCAAGCATACCCCTCCTGCCCCGGACCTGGTAAAACGCAACTTCACTCCCGAAGCTCCGGACCGCCTGTGGGTTGCGGACATAACCTACGTCAGAACCTGGGAAGGGTGGCTCTACCTCTCGTTCGTTTTGGACACCTACTCCCGGAAGGTCGTCGGCTGGTCGATGGCGAACCATCTCAGGGCCGAGCTGGTGCTCGATGCGTTGAACATGGCGATTTACACCCGTCGACCGTCGCCTGGTCTGATCCACCATTCAGACCGAGGTAGCCAGTACACCTCGGTGGAGTTTGGTAGCCGCCTCAAAGAAGCAGGACTTCTGCCTTCGATGGGCTCGGTGGCAGACGCCTACGACAACTCGATGGCCGAGAGCTTCGTCTCGACCTTGAAGCGAGAGTTGATCCACCCTCACTCGTGGCCGAACCGACAGATCGCCAGGACCGCGATCTTCGAGTACATTGAGGGCTTCTACAACACCAGACGCAGGCACTCCGCGCTGGGGCATCTGAGCCCCTCAGAGTATGAGGAGGTTAGACTGAGAGGAGGCGCCGTGGCTTAAAGGCAAA
>JADDPM010000268.1:0-511 GCA_016781885.1 Rubrobacter sp. | reverse complement strand
GAGGCAGAAGCAGTCAATGAGTACGGCCCACAGCTTAGGCTCAAGCTCCGTGTTGCTGACGGCGAGCACGAGGGCTTTGAGTTTACCGACTACCCCAACCGCGGCGCCGAAGACGGCGTGAAAGTCTCTACGAAGGCTTGGGATATCTTCCAAGCGTGCCTCAATACCCATCTTGCTCCTGATGAGGAGCTAGACACCGAGGACCTCATCGGCAAGAGGTTCGAGGCGATGGTAGTCACCAAGAAGACCGGCAAGGGCAACCGTACCGAGCACGGCACCATCGGCCCTCATCGGCCCAAGAAGGCACAACTTCAGGAAGTGCCGAAGGCTGAAGAACCTGACGACTCTGAGGAGGATTTCCAGGACACACCGTTCTAGGAAGCGGCGAGGCGGGGAGCGCCTCTGTAGTGCTCCCCGCCCGGCTCAAGGATACCTACATGATAGCAGAGACACAGAACATACGAGACCTTAGACAATGGTTGTGCTGGCGTACCGAGGAGCGCGACGGCAA
>JADDPM010000124.1 GCA_016781885.1 Rubrobacter sp. | reverse complement strand
GCGCCACACCGAGCCCGCCGTCGCGCACGGCGGCTTCCACATGCTGCTCGCCGACCACAATCAGGTCTACGCGTTCACCCGTAGCCACGGCGACACCGAGCTGCTCGTACTCGCCAACTTCTTCGGAGAAGCCGCCACCATCGAAGTCCCGGACGCCGACCGCTGGCAAGACGCCGAGGTCGTCCTCGCCAACTATCCGGTCGATGCCGCGGAGAACCTTCGGGAACTGACGCTCAGGCCGTTTGAAGCGCGCGTCTACCGTTTGCGCTAGCTCTATGCGCAAGCCACCCTGGTTGCCCTAATTCACCGAGCTGCCCAATAGTAGGAGTCTTCTCGCAAGTCCGTATACCGCCCTCACGTTTTCCCCGCAGACACAAGGTCTTCTGAGTGGAGCCGAGGGGAGTCGAACCCCTGACCTCCGCCGTGCAAAAGCCCACTGGCATATTCTAGCCCGTCCTAGCGTGTCCGGTGATTACCCTTACTTGCAGGATTTTGCGGGATTGCTGGCAGCGGTTGTCCGCCGCGTACTAGCTTGTACCGGCCCGGTTGCAGTACGGTTGCAGTACGTCCGCAGTCGTCAGCCTGCGTTAGAGACGGCCCTGGGCAGTGACACCAGAGTCCGGGTTTCGATGCTAATCGCGAGTTCTCCCTCCCAGATAAGAACTCGCCGGGCGGCGGGGCGATAACGTCGGGCCGCACGCCGTCTGCAGCCCTCAAACGTCCATCCGAGGTCTTTTCGAACCTCTATCGAGCATATTGCCTGACTATGCCCGGCTTTGCGCTTCCGGGTGCTATTGGGTGATAACAACAGGAAGGTGCGCTTTGAGCGGGCGGCCCCAAGCTAACTGCTCATCGTCGAGTACGCACTCAAGGAACTCGTCTAAGGGATCAGATTCATCTCCTTGCCTACCCGCTCGAACACCTCCAAGGCGTGACCTAGGTCCTCTCTGGTATGGGTTGCCATGACCATGGTTCGCACCCGGGCGGAATCTCGGGGAACGGTCGGGAAGGCTATTCCTTGAGCGAAGATCCCAGCCTCGAAGAGCTTGTCCGAGAGCTCCATGGCCTTCGCCCCCTCACCTACGATGACCGGGGTGATCGGCGTCTCCGAAATCCCTGTGTCGAACCCCAAAGACGTCAGGCCATCCTTGAAGAACCGGGTGTTCTCCCAGAGACGCTCTATGATTTCGGGCTCCGAGAGCAGGATGTCCACTGCAGTGATGCAGGCGGCCGTAACAGCCGGCGGGTGGCTGGTGGAGAACAGGAGCGGTCGGGCGCGGTGGATCAGGAAGTCGATGAGGGTTCGGCTTCCGGCGACGTAGCCGCCTAAGACCCCGATGGCCTTGGAGAGGGTGCCCACCTGCACATCCACGCGGCCGTGGAGGCCGAAGTGGTCCACCGTCCCCCGGCCACCTGCGCCGAGAACCCCGGAGGCGTGAGCGTCGTCTACCTGCATAATGGCCTCATACTCCTCCGCAAGCTCTACTACCTCAGGCAGGCGAGCAATGTCCCCATCCATGGAGAAAATCCCGTCCGTGATGACTAGAATCCGGCCCCCAGATTCCTCCGCTCCGGCCCGCGCCTCGTCCAGTTTCTCGTGCAGGCTTTCCATGTCCGAGTGTTCGTAGACGTGAATTTTGGCCCTAGACAGGCGCGCTCCGTCTATGATGGAGGCGTGGTTCAGGCGGTCAGAGACTATATGGTCTTGACGGCTCAGGATCGCTGACACCGTTCCCGCGTTCGCTGTGAACCCCGACTGGAAGACCAGGACCGCCTCCGTCTTCTTGAATTCGGCCAGCTTGCTCTCCAGCTCAAGGTGCAGATCCTGGGTCCCGATGATGGTCCGTACTGCCCCCGAGCCAACACCGTGCGACTCGGTAGCCCGGATGGCTGCTTCCTTGAGACGCGGGTCGTCGGACAGCCCCAGGTAGTTGTTGGAGGATAGATTGATAACCTCGCGGCCGTTGATCCGGCTCCGTGCCCGTGACGCCCCTTCCAGGACCGGTGGCCTCCGGAAGAGACCTTCATTCTTCAGTTCGGCAATCTCTGTGCCCAGATACTCCAGCGGATTGTGGCGTGTAGTTTCCATCTTCGCTTTCCCTTCAGTCTCATGGCTCAAAGATCTAAAGACGGCGCTTCGGTTCCCGGTGGCGACAGCACCACTTTCCCGCATTCTCCTGAACGTATCAGCGCTAAAGCTTGCTCGATGTCTTCCAGAGCGAAGGAGTGAGTAATCACCGGCGTAAGGTCCACCTTCTTCAGGAGATTGGTGGCCCGGTACCAGGTCTCGAAGATGCGGCGACCGAAGACACCGTGTAATGAGACGCCCTTGAGGACCACTCGGTCGGCGAGCTTTAGCTCTACCTCGCTCGGTGGCAGACCCAGCAGAGCGGCTCTCCCGCCTGGCCGTAATAGGTCCAGGCCCTGGTTTATAGCGTCTGGGTGCCCGCTAAACTCTAGCAGTACATCCACCCCTTCTCCTCCGATCGCTGCTGGAGGACTCGACTCCGAAACGTCCACCACGGTGTTCGCCCCCATCTTCCGTGCCAAATCGAGGCGATAGGAGCTCACGTCGGTGGCCAGGACATGCGCCGCGCCCGAGGCGCGGCAGATGGCTACGGCCATGAGTCCTATGGGACCGCAACCCGTCACGGCGACCATCTGGCCGGCTACGTCACCGCCGGCGAAGACCGCGTGGACGGCGTTACCGAAAGGGTCCATGAGGGCACCCAAGGCTGGCGGAGTACCGGAGGGGAGTTTCCAGACGTTGCGCGCCGGGACCCGGACGTACTCAGCGAAACCTCCGTCGGTAGTCACCCCGAAAAGCTTCATGTTCAGGCACAGGTGGCGACGGTCGGTCTGGCACATCAGACAGTGTTCACAGAAAAAGTGCCCCTCTACGGCGGCGAGGGGCCCAACCTCCAGCCCTTCGACCTCTTCTCCGATATCCACTACGACGCCGCAGCACTCGTGGCCCACGATAAGGGGAGGCTCGACGTTATGGGCAGCCCATTCGTCCCAAGCGTGGATGTGCAGGTCCGTACCACAGATCGAAGCCGCTTTGACCTCCAGGAGAGCTTCATGGGGTCCCACCTTCGGAACAGAAGCAACACCCACCTCAAAGCCCGGGTCTCGCCGAACCTTTCTCACTGCACGCATGGAGTCAGCCGGCAAAGTCCGCGCCGGGGGCTGGCTCCTCTCGCTGACCCCACCTTGACCCACCATTCTAAATCTCGCCCTGTAGCGTCAGCACAGCCTGCGCGACGGCCGCAGAGGAAACGTAGGAGCCTAGGAAGACCAGCAAGGCCACCACGACGATCTTCCACCCCGACCTGGCGAAAGTGTCGACCTCGTTTCTGGTGATGGCGAGGCCGGCGTAGGCGAGCACCGGAGTCGCGAGGGCCAGGAAGTCGACCTTCTCCAGATGGCCCCCGAGCCATTCCTGGCCCGGGATCCAGGGCAGGGTTACGAGTATCGCCACGAGTGAGATCCAGGCTACGCTCGGTAGATAGAACGGCGCGTACTTGGTGACCACCAGCCCAACCATCGTTATCACGTACAGGATAAACATGCCCGGCAGGGCGTCGAGGATCGGGATGTCGGGGCCGACGAAGTTGCCGATGAGAGCGATGGCCAAGACCACCACGAGCAGGATAGCGTGATCCAGGAGGTTTATGGTGGGGCGTTCCGCTTCCGCTTGGGTCATCGTGCGGCGCCCCCCTCCGTGGTAGACGCTGGTTCAGGCTCTTCCCGACCGAAACGGCGGTAGAGAAATTCGCAGATGGGTATAGTGACGAAGAGACTTATATACAAACCGTTTCCGTAGGTCAGGATATTGCTGGCACCCGCGAAGGCCACGATCTGATCCTCCATCTGGGGAAAGATGTTGGCCAGAGCCCCGGTGCAGGCCGCCATCATGCTGGCGCTCCCAATACCACAAGCCATGCCCAAGGCATAGGGATGGAGCAAATTCAGGCTCCCCACCAGCGAGGCTATGATCGCGAAAAAGATGGTACCGAAGAGCGTGCCGGTAATGTAAACACCCATGACCCCGGTTCCCTCCTTGCTGCTAAGACCGTACTTGTCTGAGATGAGCGCGACGTTCGGCTCGCGGGCGATGGAGTGGGCCGCGCCGATGACTTCGCGCCCCATCCTCAAAAGGAACACGGCGACCGGAAAGGCAAAGAGAACCGTTCCCACATTGCCTAGCTCCTGGAGTATCAAGGCCGGTCCCGCCTCGATGATGGTCTTCATGGAGGGGCCAACCAGCGTGCCGAACTTGGCGATGAGCGGCATGACGGCTATGACGATGTAAGGAGAAGCCGCGCGGACCTCCCGGCTTCTTACCAAGCCGCCAACGCTGCGGCGGATCACGTTCGGGTTCAGGAGCCCCCCGAGGATGAAAGCGTACAGAAGTGGGAGGAGGAGGATGATCCCGGGCCCGAGAGGTATCTCCCTAATGTAGATAAGCTCCGAGACCACCACCAGGACAACCACTACCAGGTGCAGCTTCCACTCGGTAGCCAACTTGCGAAACACATTACTCACTGCCGCATCTCCCCTTTCCTCCTTTGCTCGCTTTGCCGCTGCTCAACCAATGGCTCCCTATCCCCACTAAACCAGCGCTAGCACGGTCCTCAGGTAGATGCGCGTTGCGGATACCAGGTCGGTGATGGGAACATACTCATTTGTGGTGTGGGCCTGCTCGATGGAGCCGGGACCGCAGATCACCGCCGGCGAGCCGTAATAGGCCGCGTCCGAGCCGGCCATGAATCCCTTGACTTCCCGACGCTTACCGAACACGTCCTCGGCGCTGCCTTCGAGCGCGGCGACCAGCGGATGATTGGTTTCGGTCTCGTTTGCGGGGACCAGCAAGCTCGGCTCTGTCAGAGAGCCCCGGAAACCCTCCGTCTCGGCACCGGCTTCCTCTAGCACGGCTTCGAGTTCATCGTAGACCGCCTCTTTTGTTTCTCCGGGAAGAGTCCGCCGGTCGACCTCAAGACGACACTCGTCGGGGACGATGTTAGCCTGGGTTCCGCCCGCGATCACGCCCGCATTTACCTGGGGATTGCCGAGCAGGGGGTGGGGATCGTCACGCTCGAGTAGGTTGGCGGAGTACCTCTCCAAGGAGCGCAGCACGTATCCCATGTGGTTTATGGCGTTTATCCCAGTCTCGGGCACGCTGCTATGCGCGGCGCGGCCTCGCGTAACGATAAAGGTGCTTACGCGTCCCTTTGAGGCGGGGCAGATGTTTAGCTCCGTGGGCTCCCCCACAATCACGCCGTCGGTCTTAGGACCGCTCGCACCAATCTCCCGCGCCCCGATCATTCGGTGTTCTTCGTCTGCCACTCCAACGATGAACAGGGTGCCCCGCATCGGGGGCGCCACCGCACGAAGCACCTCCAGCACCTCGAGGTAGCACGCTAAAGCGCCCTTCATATCGCAGGCCCCACGACCGTAGACGTAGCCGTCTCTAACTTCCGCCACGTAGGCATTCTGGTAACCGGTCGTGCGCACCGTGTCCATGTGTCCAGCCAGCATGACGCTGGCAGGTTCCGAGGCAGGTCCCAGTTTGCCGATAAGATTCGAGCGCCTGGGGCCTAGCTCGTGCAACTCGTGTTGAATCTGAAGCTCCGCAAGACGACTGGCCATATATTTAGCCACGGCCTCTTCGCCCTGTTCCTCCGAGGTCGCTTCATCGAAGGGGTTCACGCTGCGCCGCCGGATCAATTCCCGCAAGGTTTCAACCAGGCGCTGTTCGTCGATCGCAGCATCCACTTCTCTCAGCAGGTCTTGCG
>JADDPM010000123.1:2795-6044 GCA_016781885.1 Rubrobacter sp. | reverse complement strand
AAGAAGCGGGCGGAGGGCAAGGGCCACCACCAGGCGGTGATCGCGCTGGCCAGAAGGAGGGTCGACGTCCTCTGGGCGATGCTGCGCGACGGACGGGCCTACGAGGAGCCAGCGCCGAGGGCTGCCTGAGCGGAAGCCGCCCTCAACCGCGCCCGCACACCAGGTGCAGCAGGCGGGACACCGAACGGTACGGTTCGCGTTCAGAAGTGCGCAGCTCCAGGGAGACCAACCTTTCGAGGTCGGGCTCCGAGGGCTCCTCGCGCACGAAGTCCGCAAAAGCGCGTACTCCGTAAGCCTTCCTCGGCCGCAGGCCCTTTCTCGCCAAGGCTTCCTCCACCTCTTGGCGGGAGCGAGCCCGGTTGACGATGCTGAGGTTGCCGGCGTCCAAGGGGTCGTCGAGGACGCGCAGGGCCTCCTCGATCCGTCCTTCGGCGACGTGCCTGAAGGGCAGCGCGTCGCGGTTCTTGAAGACCACCGAGAGCACGCCGCTGGGCCTCAGCACCGCGGCGGCTCCATCGAGCGCCGCGTCCAGGTCCTCGACGTAGCAGACCACCGCGTGCAGCAGCACCGCGTCGAACACATCCCGACCCAAGAGCGCGGGTGCCTCTTCGACCGTACCGCGAAGCACGCGCGAACCCTCCGCGTGAGGGTCCATGACCATCATCGCGCGCTCCAGCATGGCCTCGCTCGGGTCGAGCAGGGTCAGGCGGTGGCCGTCGGCGGCCAGGGCCGCGGCCATGCGCCCCGGCCCGCATCCCGCGTCTAGGACGTTCGCCGGGGGCGACGGAAGTTCCCTCTTCAACTGCTCGCGCAGGACCCGCAAGCGCACCCGACCACGTACGCTGTCGTCGTAGTGGCGGTCGAACCACCCGGCCCTCTCGGCGAACGGATCCCTTGACTCTTGAGGCCTCATACTGCTTCGTCCGACGGTACGCCTCTATGAGGATCGGGTCAAGGCTTGACTAACGCATCGGGATGCGTCGAGGCTTGGTCAGAAGGTCTGTCCTCGTACGCTGGGGTGGATGGCTAGGGACGAGGAGTCGATCACGCGTAGGTTCGCTTCGTTGGCGCCGCATCTGTAGGAGCGGCGACGGCGGTTGTGGTTGGGAGGTGAGGCGCGCGAACTCGATCATGGCGGGGCGTCGACGGTGGCGTGGGCGACAAGCATGTTACGCTCGACCGTGGCTGAGGGTGTCAAGAAACTCGACGAGCGGGCTGTCACGCCCGGGTCGGGGCGCGTGCGCCCCGACCCGGAACAGGATGCGTCTCGGCTGTTGTCGTGGAACGCTGCGTCCCTACTTAACTAATGGTTTTGCCCCCCTTCGAAGGAGGTCCGGGTTGCTGCGTACCTCCGCGATCATGGGACTCGGCTCCTGCGGCTGCCCGGCCTTCATGGCCTCATCTGTCGACTGCGGCCATTCGATATTTAAGTCAACGCGCGTGGCGAACGACGTTGCCTTGGCGAGAACAGTCAACGCCGTCTCCAGAACCTGCCGTTGCATCTTCCGGTCGTTCGGCATCCCGAATGGATGCCCGATCGGGAATTGGACTCCGACGATGCGAGGTGCCAACTGCGCCTTTGCCAGGTTCGGCATCATAGTCACGACGACCGTCGGGATACCTGCTTTTTCGATCCACCGTGCCAACACGGGCACGTTTCGGCAACAGTCCGGTCACACCGGCGCCAGCACTACTCCGTCTGCATCCTGTTCTTTCAATGCCCTTGCGATGGCGGGCGCAGTTTCGTCCCGCCACCTATCGAGTGCGTCATCATACCAGCCCTGGTAGCCCATGACGGAGACATGTTCCGCCGTCGCTCCACCCACGAACCCGGATTCGACCAGGTCAGCCAGCGGAGCTAGCGGAAGAGCGATATTCGGGTCGGCCAACACGTCGTCGTTCCTAATGTGTAGGTGCGATATCGCCAGTTCGCTCGGCTCCGTCGCTCGAGGAATGAGCCTATAGGATGCGTCCCCCCACGTCGGTTCACGGCGCTCGCGCTCGACGTCGAAAGGCGGCTGCTGCGAGCGGAGGGAAAGTCCGGCGGACGACAACAAGGCAACCCGTGCCCGAGAGAGGTGCTTATCGAACTCCGCCCATACTTTCCCCTCCTCGATCGCCGGCTTATTTTCGTATAGCGATCGGTACATCCGCGGCAGATACTTGTAATCATCAATTTTCATTTTTACTCCTTTAAGCTAGCTTAGAGCTTGCGCCAATAGGCTGGCAACTTTTCGCACTTGGCAGCTCTCCGAACGATCCAGCCGCCTCTTCACCACCTATTGATACATTCGCTACCCGCCTATTGGCGCGGCCTCTTACTCCTTTAAGCTAGCCGACGAGTTGATATCCCCTCAGACCTCGTAGAGAGCACCTTACGGCACCTGAGTTCCTTTAGCTTCTGCACGTCCACCCTGGGCATCTTACCTGACGTAGATATTAGCAACAATTGCCTCCCCCGGTGAAGGCAGCATTCCGTTCAGTGGAAAAGAAAAATTTACAAAATATGTAGACTTGTGGTTCTGTCGGCTGTTTGGTGATCGGGGCATCCTCCCGCGAACCGCCGTTCCGGGCGGTAGTCAGGCCACCAGCACCCTCGCCCTGAGCAGAACGAAGCCAGCTCGTCTGTAGCCCTGTCTCTTGAGCAATTTGAGCTTGTGTACGAGCCCCTCCACCGGTCCGTTGGACCAGGGCTCCGTTAGACCGGCGCGCACCGCAGGGAGGTCCTTCTTGAGGCTCGCCGCGAAGCTTCGCATCACCGGCACTTCGGAGGCCTCCACCGCTTCGAGCCACCCGTCCAGCTTCTCGTCGCCGTCTAGATCCTCGGGCAACCGGAGATCACAGCGTCGGTGGAGCCTTGCACCGCCAAGGAAGGTCCCATACTTCTGTACTCATGCTCGAAAGTAGCGTAGTGTTCGGGCCACGGTTGCGTGGCACCTTCATCCGCACCCGCTCGCCGAGCCTGGACTAAGCGTACAGCGGATAAAGCGCTGTGTTCTCTCCCATCTCATCGACGAACACCAGTCGCTGTGGGTCTAGCGCCCCGGCTACCATCATCCGCCACGCAGTCCTCAACCATTCATCCCGTTCCATCGCCCCCACAGCCCTTTTTACGGCTGAAGCCAAGGCGCTTCAGGAGCCGCCGGACTGTAGAGTCGCTGATGGTCTTGCCGGTGAGGTGCTCCAGGAAGCGGCGTCTTTGTGAGACGGTGGCTGCAGGACGTTCCTTTATGTCTTCTTCAAGGAGTT
>JADDPM010000123.1:0-2783 GCA_016781885.1 Rubrobacter sp. | reverse complement strand
CGTCGAGCTTCGAGGGTCTCCCGGAGCCCTTCTTTGGCGCGAGAGAGCCTCCCCGCCCAGCGATCCTGGCGTAGCGCTTGACCGAAGAGAGGCTCACACCGAATAGGTGGGCAGCCTGGACTTTAGAAGTCCCACGTTCGAGGGTGGCTATTATCTTTTGGCGGAGGTCTTCGGAGTAGGCTTTCATCCTAACATCATTGCATTTGGGTCAAGACTTTTGGCTAATGCTGTAGACTACCGTTGTCGGAGAGTCTATCCCTGTCACCTGGAGTGCTGCTGTGTGACGTATCTCATAAGCCCGCTGAATAACATCTCATAGTTCGCAGCTATATCATAACGTTCAACCTCGGTCTCGCCACCCCCGGCGCCGATAATCTCCTCATCCACATATGCCTGGAAGTCGTCGAATATATCCGCCTGAGAATGGCCTTTATCCAGCCGTTTCTCGACAAAGAGAAGCCAGTTTATGAGGCGCTGCTCGAGTTCGCCCATGTGACGCTCCACGTCGTTATACGATCCAAAGTGCGTGAGCCAGAGGCTCTTCGGCCTCAGGCCCTTGATGAGTTCGATGCTTCTCTTCCAGGCCTCGACGTCAACCTCCGGTGGTGGCGTGGGGGGCTTGACGTATGACTGTCCGGGAAGCCTGACCCCGGCAACATCCCCGGCGAAGAGTGCCCCGTTCTCGGGTTCGTAGAACGCCAAGTGGTGGTAAGCGTGGCCCGGAGTGTAGTGTACTGTAATAGTCCCGCCGGCGACCACAAGCTCCTCGCCGCCCGAGAGCAATCGGATGCGGTTCTCCGGAACAGGCCGCATCTCACCCCACAAGTACTCCATCTGGTCCCTGTAGATGCGACTGGCGCTCTTGAGGAGTTTCGAGGGGTCTACGAGGTGTGGAAAGCCCAGCTCGTGAACGTAAAACGTAGCGTTCGGTAGCAGCTCGGAGAGGTTGCCCGAGCCCCCAGCGTGGTCTAGGTGGATGTGCGTCAGAAAGACCTGCTCGATCTCCTCCGGCGAAACGCCTCGCTCCCGGACACCCTCCATCAGCCGGCCGAGACAGGTAGTCGGCCCACTCTCGATCACCGCCGCTACCCCAGTGTTCCTGTCACGCAGCAGGAATGACCCTATAATTTCTTTATTGTCTAGAAACTCAAGATCTATCGCCTCAATATCCATCGATTTTCCTTAAAGTCTCGCTTGACCCAGAAATTATACGGCAGTTCTAGTCTTACAGCGTTACATCAACGTTAGTGCACTTGAAGTACTTGGGAATCTGAACTCCCAAAATGTGGAGCATCGGACAAGATGTACCATCCGCCTTTTTCAATAAGCAAGCCAACTGAGTAATTATGATTATTTGTTGCGTTTAGGGAACGTCTCGCACAGAGTCAGCTCCTCGTCCGCCTCTGCCAGCCACGCAAGCCCTCCATCGAAAGTAACCCGTCCTGACCTGCTCCCCGAAAACTGGTTCTCCCGCACTCTCGATGACCAGTACCAACTGTGTGAAGCACAGCCATTTATCTATCGTTACAGTCTCCCCTGTAGAGCGTGGCGTCAAAGGGAGTGACGTATGCAGGTCGACGAGACACTTGTCCTGGGCAAAGAGAGCCTAGAACTGGAGTCTCTGGAGATCAGCCAGCACCATCTCACCCTCTTCGTCAGCACTACGGCCACTAGAGCACAGTGCCCGGTCTGCAGCTGCGTCTCCAACCGGGTACACAGCCATTACACTCGTACCCTCGCTGATCTACCCTAGCATGGCATACCCGTCAGCTTGCTCCTGCGCATCCGACGCTTTTTCTGCGAACAAACCGGCTGCCGGAGAGCGATCTTCGCCAAGCGGATCCCCGAGGTAGCCGACTATGCCCGCAAGACCGAGCGTTTGGAGCGCGCGCTCTCGCTGGTCGGCTTTGCTCTCGGAGGGGAGGCGGGCTGCCGGCTCGCCGTGGAGCTAGGGAGGGTAATAAATGCGCCTAACAAAACCCGGTGGTGGGTAGGCTGAAAGGCATGGCTAAGAAACTCGTCATCGATGAACTATGGGAAGTGATCGAGCCGCTGCTGCCCGAAGAGCCGCCGAAGCCTAACGGTGGCAGGCCACGTATCGAGGACCGCGCGGCGCTGACCGGCATACTGTTTGTCTTGAAGAGCGGCATACCCTGGGAGATCTTCCCCAGGAGATGGGATGCGGCTCTGGCATGACTTGTTGGCGGCGCCTCAAGGAATGGCACGAGGCGGGCGTGTGGGAGAGACTCCACCGGACGCTGCTCGATCGCCTGGGCGAGGCGGACCGGATCGACTGGGAGCGAGCGTCCTCGGACTCGGCGAGCGTTGCCGCCCCCGGGGGGCCAAAAGAGCGGCCCTAACCCGACAGATAAGGGAAAAGCGGGCTCGAAGCGCCATGTTGTGGTAGATCGAAGAGGTATCCCTTTGGCGACGATCCACTCAGCGGCCAATGTCCACGACTCGAAGGTCCTGGAGGAGGTCGTGGACGCCGTAGAGCCTATCCGCAAGCCTCGTGGCCGACCGCGCAAACGCCCGAAGAAGCTGCACGCCGACAAGGCCTACGACTTCCCTCGATGCCGCGAGGCACTCAGGAAGAGGGGCATAACCCCGCGGATCGCCCGGCGAGGCGTCGAATCCAGTGAGAAGCTAGGGCGATACAGGTGGGTTGTGGAAAGAACGCTCTCATGGGTGAACCGTTACCGGCGGCTGAAGGTACGCTACGAGCAGCGGGACGACATCCACCAGGCGTTCCTCGATCTCAGAGGGTGTCTGAGAAGTAGCTT
>JADDPM010000267.1 GCA_016781885.1 Rubrobacter sp. | reverse complement strand
CGTCGCGGCGGACCACGAGGGCGGGGAGGTGCAGGGGGCGCCTTGGGTCGCCGAGCAGCGGTCGGCGGCGGAGGTGGGAGAGAGGGGAGACCCGGGGGAGGCACGCCGGATCTCGAGGGAGATAGGGCGCGAGTTGCTCCGGGGTGGCATCAATACGGACCTGGCCCCCGTCATGGATACGGGATCGGGGGCGGCCGTGGGATCCCGCTCCTACGGCACGGACCCGGCCCTCGTCGCCCGGATGGGTACTGCCTCCATCGAGGGCTTTAAAGAGGCGGGTGTGATCTCGGCCGCGAAGCATTTCCCGAACCATGGCCCCGCCCTCGAAGACTCCCACGCGGCCCGACCAACGGTGGACCATGACATGCAAACCATCTTGCAGAGCGACCTTCCCCCGTTTCGGGCGGCGGTCGAGGCGGGGGTGCCGATGGTAATGCTGGGACACCTCGTGTATCCGGCGCTGGACCCGGAGATGCCCGCGAGCTTCTCGCCTGCGGCGGTCGAGCTGCTGCGCGGAGAGCTCGGGTTCGAGGGCGTAATCGTTACGGATGACCTGATCATGGTGGGCGCCAGACGCGACGGCACGACCGCCGAAGCGGCTGTTCATGCCGCAAAGGCCGGAGCGGACCTGCTCGTGGTCTCCGGTCCTCCCCAGGAGCAGGCCGCCGCGTACGACGCCGTCGTGGCCGCCGTGGAGTCAGGGGAGATACCGCGCGAACATATAGAGGTCTCCGCCGAACGTATCAAAAAGATCAAAAATCGTTATACTCTTTACAGCAGGGGCCGGCATTAGGTTAGAATACTTTCGGGAAAAGGGCTAGATAGGCGGCCTGGGAAGAGCAACGAGAGACGACGAGGCGTCCGGGAACCCTAAACGGGAGGAGGTTTGAGGTGGCGGAAGTCACGATGGAGGAAGTAAGCAAGATCTACGGCGAGGACGTACTTGCCGTAGATAGCATGAGCCTGGACATAAAGGACGGCGAGTTCGTCGTTTTCGTGGGGCCTTCGGGCTGCGGGAAGTCCACGGCGCTGCGCATGATCGCGGGCCTCGAAGACATCTCCAAAGGCAAGGTCTTTATCGGGGATAACGTAGTAAACGATTTGCCTCCACGCGAGCGGGACGTGGCGATGGTCTTCCAGAATTATGCGCTCTATCCGCACATGAACGTCCGGGAGAACATGGGCTTCGCCTTGAAGCTCAGGAAGATGAGCAAGGACGAGATCAACCGCCGCGTACAGGAGGCCGCCCGCATCCTCTCCATCGAGCGCTTCCTCGATAGGAAACCGAAAGCCCTCTCCGGCGGCCAGCGCCAACGGGTGGCGTTGGGAAGGGCGTTGGTCCGGGAGCCGAAGGCGTTCTTGATGGACGAGCCCCTCTCCAACCTCGACGCGAAGCTCCGGGTACAGATGCGCACGGAGATCGCCAAGCTACACAACCGCATCGGCACCACCACGATCTACGTCACCCACGACCAGACCGAGGCGATGACGATGGCCGACAGGATCGTGGTCCTCAAGGATGGCGTGGTCCAGCAGGTCGCCTCTCCGCAACAGATGTACGAGCACCCGGTAAACGTCTTCGTGGCGGGCTTTATCGGGAGCCCGGCGATGAACTTCATCCGGGCGAG
>JADDPM010000266.1 GCA_016781885.1 Rubrobacter sp. | reverse complement strand
GGAACTGTGGGCATGAAAACCTCGCAACACTCATCTAGGGGACCTCCACCAAATCGGGGATTGAGATTCGTATGAACGACGTCCCGACAATCGGGGCAGGGAAAGCAAGGAGAGGAGAAGCAAGTGACGGAGAACACTACTGAGCGGGTAGCTCGCCCCGAGGAGATCATCGTTGATCCCGACGAGCGCACCGACGAGCAGACCCCTAAGCCGCTGCGCTGCCAGGCCGGGAGCATGTAGCCCGACGGCGGTTGTCAGAGGGACACAACCACGTGGATGCACCCGCGAGGCCGAGAATACCCCATGTGCGACGAGCACGCCCGGCTGGTTGAGCTTGCAGACGAGGCGGGCGACTGGGGCATAACCGAGGAGATAACCCTCGACTGGCTGCGCATGGCCCAAGCCTGGAGATTGCCGGAGCTGGAGCAGCTCGCCACCAACGCTCACGAGCACGCCAAGCTCGAATACCTGAAGGTCCACGCCAAGGTAGAGCTGGCAGAGGAGATAGCCGACTCTCACCGCCGACAGGATGCGCGAGTTCCGGCCCAGCTCAGGCCCGAGGAGAGGGAAGAGTTGCGCCGTCGAATCCGGCGCTGTGACGAGCTCGTGAACGCCTACACGACCATAGAGCGCGTCCCCGAAGAGGAGATGAACGAGGGCGTGCGGGATCGTATGCTCGCGGTCCTCGTGGAGGAGAAAGAGCGCGCCCACAGGGAGTGCGAGGAGTACAAGCAAGAACTCGGCCTCGAGGCGGGGCGCGCCAAGTAGAGCGGTGTGTATCGACCGGGGCTATCCTTACGGGGTGGCTCCGGTCCCTGACTTTGAGGAGTGCAATGGACTTCCCAAGCGCCAAGGTAAAGACCTTTGCCGACCAGCTCCCCTACCGCCAGCGTGAAGATGTGGATCACGAACGCGAACTATCGGGACTCGCTGCGGCGTACCGAATCATCTTTCCAGAGCTTACAGAAGAACCAGAGGAAACCCCGGATCCCCGTCGAGCTGGAGCCTAATCCACCGAACCGGGGTCCTTCGGGGCTCCGGTCTTTTTTTCCCTTACATGGGTCTCCGGCCTGCATGGGGTTGTTTCGCTTCCTGCGTGCAACCCCCGTGGACACACCGCTCTGCCCCGGTCCGACACCCCTAAATGCGTAAACGGTTTACGCAGATTGCCCCGGTCGCATAGACTTATAGGATCGGGGGAGAGCCCGATTCGCGAAGTCTTCTCAAAAACCCCTATAAGTATCTTCGCGTGTTACAAGGATGCTAGTAGCCGCCTCCTCCTCCGGTATCCTCTCCGCCCTCACCGCCACCACCACAAGCGGCGAGGAGCAGCGCTGCGGCGGCCGCTACCCCATAGGCGGCGCCCAGCTTCAGGAACTTCTTTCGACTCACCAGATCCTCCTCTCTTATTCCCCTCCGAACCACCTACGCCATCAGGACCGGCGCTTCAGGCGCTGTATAGTGAGTATACTTCCGTTATCTGGGACCAAAAACTTGGGGAAAGGAGAAAACCCGGATGTCTGAGCAGGGTGAGCGGAGATCATTCTGGAAGCGCCTGTTCGGCGGCTCCCGCAACTCCGCGCGGGAGGAGAAGGTTCTAAGGTACATAATTCACCGCGTCGAGGAGGGAGCCAAGCTGCAAGAGGTCGTGCAGGAGAATTACGTGCGGCGCAACGCCACGTCGGATGAGGTGAAGGAGATCTGCTCGAACCCAAGGCTGGTTGCGGCCGCCCGCCAGAGCCTTGGGCGTGACT
>JADDPM010000122.1 GCA_016781885.1 Rubrobacter sp. | reverse complement strand
CCCGACAGCCTTTCCCCTAACTGCAACAACACCGTATGCTAGTGGTTCCCTTACCACGAAAGCAACATTTCCACGCGTCGCCTAACCTCCGTTCACACCGGCTTCCCGCAAGGATCATAGTAGAATCGCTCAAGAGATGAGGCTTTCCTTTACCTACCTGTTCCTGCTGCTGGCACTAATCTCTCTGGGCCCGTGGACCGCGGAACCAGCAGCCCAAGACCAGAGCCCGGAGGTAAATCTCGCCCGCATCGAGGGCAGGATAGGCGGCCGGACGGCGGCTTACGTGGAGCGCGTAATCTCCGAGGCCGAGGACTCCGGCGTCGGAGCCGTCGTCCTGGAGCTCGACACACCGGGCGGTCGTCTGGACTCGACCCAGGAGATAGTCGAGGCCGAGAGCAACGCCGGAAACGTGGCAGTCCTGACCTACGTGGCCCCGCGCGGAGCTCAGGCGGCGAGCGCGGGGACATTCATCGTAATGGGGAGCGACATGGCGGCGATGGCGCCGCAGACGAGGCTCGGAGCGGCCCACCCGGTAGACGCGAGCGGCCGGGACATCCTGGGCACTCTAGGCGAGAAGGCGACCAACGACGCCACCGCCCTAATGACGGGCCTGGCCGGCGCCCACGGCCGCAACGAGGAGTGGGCCGAGAGCTCCGTCAGGGAGAGCGCCTCCGTGGACGCCGGGGAGGCTCTGGAACTCGGCGTCGTCGAACATATCGAGCCGGACCTCGATTCGGTTCTGGAGGCTGTGGACGGGGAGACGGTCGAGCCGAAAGGCATAACGCTCCGCACGAGCGGCGCCGCGGTCGTCGAGAAGCCGATGACCTTCGCCGAGCGTACCGGCGTTCCGCCTTACGCGCTCTGGGCACTGGCGGCCCTCGCGGCGCTCTTCCTGCTCTCGGTCTCCCTCACGTACCGGAGGATGAAGCGGTGGCGGGTGAGCACGGGGAGCGAGGGCATGATCGGAGAGGTCGGCATCGTCCGCCGCCCGGTAGCATCAGGCGTGGGCGGCCTCGTCTTCGTCCACGGCGAGCGGTGGCGAGCCTTCCCTGAAGACCGCAACTCCGCCACGATAAAGACCGGCGCCGAGGTCAAGGTCGTGGCCCTGCGCAACGGGTCCGTCATCGTGCGCCCGGTCACGGATGCAAAGGGTAGCGACGGGCCGGGGAAGCTGCGAGAGTAGAAGCCTGGGGAACCGTGAAGGAGGAGGAGCCTTCGGCCGTGGCGAAGAAAGCTACCGTGCTCGGGATTCCCTCGCCCTCCTCTCCGGCTACGAGCGCCAGCTAAAGAGGATGAGGGCGAAGAGACGCCTCCCGGCCCTCGCCCCCGTGGCCCTGGTCAACCGTCTCCCCCACCTCGATCTCACGCAGCCAGTCTTCAGAGACGGCGCCTCGAATGCTCGCGCGCCGCACGCTCGCGGAGGGTTTTGTCGTGACTATCAACCCGGACGCCCTGCCCCGCCACGGCCGCCCGCGCGCCCGGCTCTCCGAGAGGCGCTCTACCGGAGCGGCTCCAGAGCCTGAGCAGAGCCCGGACTTCGGCCTCTACCGCGCGATCCCGAGCTGATCCTTGAGCTCCTCCGGGTCGGTGGTCGGGTACTGGCAGGCGTAGTTCACGCAGACGTAGGCGGTGGGCTCGCCGCCGCGTGTTGGCCGGTCGGCGAGGAGTGGTATAAGCCGCGCGGCCTCCTCATCGTCCTCGGCGCGACCGGCGACTACCTTGTTGGGGAGGTAGGCGGAGTAGACGGCACGCAGGAGGGCGTTGTCCGTGCCGGGCATGCCTGCGGGCTGGATCAGGGCTACCTCGTAGGGCGTCGCGAGATAGAAGTCGAGCGCCGAGAGGAGCCGGCCGAAGCCGCCGGGTACGCGGGCGACCGCGCCGCTCAAGCCGTTCAGAACAGTCTCGGCCCGGCTGCGGTAATCTTCCCGGTCCAGGAGGACCGAGAGCCTCAGCAGCACGTCGACCGCGACCGAGTTGCCGGAGGGCGCTGCGCTGTCGTAGACGTCGCGCGGACGGGTGACGAGCTTCTCGTGGTCGGCGGCGGTATCGTAGAACACCCCCTCCTCTTCGTCCCAGAAGAGCTCCAGTATGGCGTCGGCCAGGGAGGCTGCCTCCCGCAACCAGCGCGTCTCGAAGGTCGCCTCGTAGAGCTCGACGAGCCCGTCGGCTACGCAGGCGTAGTCCTCCAGATAGCCGTTGAAGCGGGCCCGGCCGTCCTTGTAGGAGCGACGGAGCCGTCCATCCACGACCAGCTTCTCCAGCAAGAAGGAGGCGCTCTCTATGGCTATACGACGGTAGTCCTCGCGGCCAGTGACGCGGGCGGCGAGGGCGAAGGCGCGGAGCATCAAACCATTCCATGCGGCGAGCACCTTCTCGTCGCGCCCGGGACGCACCCGCTCCTCGCGCTTTGCATAGAGCTTGGACCGGATCTCCCGGATCTTCTCCCACAACTCCTCGGGCGAGATGCCAAACTCCCCGGCGACGGCCTCGGGGGGATGGGGGACGTGCAGGATGTTCTTGCCCTCGAAGTTACCCTGTTCGGTGACGTCCCAGTAACGCATCGCGAGCCTCGCCTCGTCGGGCTCCAGAACAGCCTCGATCTCCGCGGGCGTCCACACGTAGAACTTGCCCTCTTCACCCTCCGAGTCCGCGTCCTCGGCGGAGTAGAAACCACCCTCCGGGGCGATCATGTCGCGGACGACGTAATCCAGCGTCTCCTCGGCGATGCGCCGGTAGAATGCATCCCCGGTAGCCTGGTACGCCTCCAGGTACAGCCGGGCGAGCTGGGCGTTGTCGTAGAGCATCTTCTCGAAGTGCGGGACGAGCCAGTACGCATCCACCGAGTAGCGGGCGAAGCCGCCCCCGAGCTGGTCGTAGATGCCGCCGTTAGCCATCTGCCGGCAAGTAAGCTCCAGGCCGGAGAGGGCGCCCCGATCTCCGGTCCTCTTGTGGCGCCGCAGGAGAACCTCCAGGTTCATCGCCTGCGGGAACTTCGGCGCACCGCCGAAGCCGCCGAAGCGGTTGTCCACCTCGCCGACGAGGGCGCTCGCCGCGTCGTTCAGAAGCTCCTCCGTCAGCCTGGCCGGCGGGACGGAGGCGCTGGTCGCCGTCTGCAGATACTCGCGGACGTTGCCGGCGCTCGCGAGCACCTCGTCGCGGCGGTTCTCATAAGCGTCGGCGAGGCTGGCGAGGAGCTGCTTGAAGGAGGGCATGCCCCGGCTCGGGACCGGCGGGAAATAGGTGCCGCCATAGAACGGCGCGCCGTCGGGTGTCATAAAGACCGTCATCGGCCAGCCGCCGTGGCGCGTCATCGCCTGCACGGCGGACATATAAATAGAGTCCACGTCCGGCCGCTCCTCGCGGTCCACCTTGATGTTGACGAAGTGCTCGTTCATCAGCCGCGCGGTCTCCTCGTCCTCGAAGGACTCGCGCTCCATGACGTGACACCAGTGGCACGCTGAGTACCCAACGCTGAGCAGGACAGGCTTATCCTCGTCCCTGGCCTTCTCGAAGGCCTCCTCCCCCCACGGATACCAGTCCACGGGATTGTCCTTGTGCTGCAAGAGATACGGGCTCGTCTCCTGCCCCAACCGGTTCTCCATCGCCTCTCCCTTCCATCCCAAAGGATGCCGCCTCTATGTCTTGATCTAGCCCCGCCGGGAACCCCGCGGATACACGCAGAACGTACCACACGGCGCCCCTCTCAGCCTCCCCAAACGCCCCGTAGCCTCACCAACCCTCTTACCCATTCCTCCCCAGGTTGGACCCGTATTCTGAAAACTCTGCCCCACTCTTCCGAATTATTAAAAAAATTGAAGAAAAGTAGAAAATGTTTGCTTTTTTGTGTTGACCGGCGGAGATGCTGGTGCCAGAATATACGATGGTTACGATTGTAGTAGTAAGCTTTTCTTAGGAGGGGGCACAACTTGAGGAGGCGGATGTTGTTAGCGTTAGTGGCCGCGCTGTCTCTGGTGGTCGCCGTACCTGCCGTAGCGCAGACTGTGAGCCTTGCGCAATGTGCGACCGTTACGCGGAACGGGCAAGCGGTCACCGAGTACAGCGGGATAGTCAACGGCGTCGAGGTCTCCGGCAGCGTGGTCCAGCCAAACGGCACGGTTTCGGTTAACTGTAAGCAATTGATCCTGGATGCTGCCGTGGCCCAGGCTGGGGCCCAACCGCCCGCGCCCCCGGTCTCCGCCGAGGCCAAGGCCGGCAAGGCGGAGGCGAAGGCGAAAACTGGTAATGCGGAGGCCAAGGCCGGTAAGACAGTGGCGAAAGCAGAGGCCAAGGCCGAGTTGCCGAAGACTGGCGGCGGGGACGCGTTGTTCGCGCTGGGCGTCGGCGTCCTGCTCGTGGGCGGGGGGATCTTGCTCCGCAGGGTCGCCCGGTAAGCGCGGTCAGAACAAGTTCTAGTTACAACGAGGAGGCGGGCCATTCGAGGGGTCCGTCTCCTCATTTAGTTATCAGCCCTCAGCTTCGAGCAGCAACCTATCTGCGAGCGTTCACGACGCAGCCCGTGTGCGAGCGAACAACATTCGAAGCGGGGCTTTAGAGCTTTGTAGGGCTCTCGGATCGTCGCCAGGCCGCCTCTGCGAACGAGACCAGGCAGTACCAGGAGATCCGATAGTACCGGTTACGTTGCGCGCCGTCGGCGTTCGTTATCGTAGAGCAGTTGGCTACTGGCAATTACAAAGCTCCTAGCTGTTGCATCACCGTCATGGTATCCGAGATGGTCCAGGATTCTTTGATCTTGCCGTTCTCGACGTGGTTGATCTCCACTCCCACCGCCTCGACCTTTGCCGGTGGGCTCTATCCCCATGAACTCCCCTTCGTGCGTTCCCCTCATAACCCAGTGGTGGGCAACCCTGCTGTCAACAGCAACACCTGCCTGGTCTCAAAGCGCCGGTCGGGAAACCGGCGCGGCACATGCTGATGAGCTCCTTGATCCCTTCGGCGTCGGGCGCGTGGTCCGAGGCCGTCGGGTGGTTGTTTACGTGATCGGGGGCGACGAGCTCGTCCACCTTCTCCGGATTACCCGAATTTATGACCTCCTCGACAAAGGTCTTGACCGCATCCATGTCCTCCTCGGCTGGCATTCAGGCTTCTTTCTTCCGGGCTCTTGCTCCCCGGAATATACAGTGTTGGGCCTTGCAAACGTCGCACGAAATTCGCGTCGCACGAAAATTCTTTGGCCGAGATTAAGCGGCGCCGTTATCCTAGCTCACTCGCGAAGGCTGCTCACTTGACATACCCCTTCCCGTGAAGAGCACAAAGCCCAGCCATGCCACCGCGACGGAGAGGACAATGCCGGCCAGTGGTATAGGGGCGAAGGAGAGCACAGCCCCGGCTATGAGAAGCACAGCTGCCGGCCTCGGGTAGACGCGAGCGCGCAGCGTGGCCACACCGAACAGAAGCCAACCAATGATCACCAAAAGAAACGAGAGTATGAACCCCGCGAGTCCCAGTTCTGCTTCGGCCAGTTCGGGAGCCTCGGCCGCCAGCGAAGGCGTGATGAAGAGCTCGAACCAGAGGGCGCCCGAAACCAATGCCGTGCCCAAGAAGGCCACCAGGAAGCCTACGAACCCGAGAACGCCCGCCGCTTCCGACTGGCTGGCGTAGAGACCGACCAGGCCGAGCAAGAGCAGCACCGCGCCGAGCAGGTACAACAAGAAGACGAAGACGTAGGGGACAGTCGCTGCCGACTCGGCGCTTTCAAGGTCTACTACAAGACTCAGGAGGTCTCCTATCAGGGACGACACGCCAGAGAGCACGGCTGCCAACCCGGCCAAGCGGATCAGGCTCGAAGAGGGCATAGGTTACCTCCTGTCTAAAGTTTCAGCGGCGTTCTGCGAGGATTCCTCTTCTTGCTGCTCTTTCTTCTTATCCCGCCGCTCCCTGGCCGCTTGGCAAGCATCTCTTTCCTCTACCAGGGAATAAGTTTCTCATGCAGGCTCTCTACGAGCCAGGTATCGAGAGCCGAGGTTTTGTACAGAATCGCTGGCTGCAAGAAAATTTGGCTGCTTGGGGAGTATCCTTGTGCAAGGCTCCGGCGGTACGGATACGCACTAGATGAGTGGTGCGAGGATGTCAGGCCCACAGTTCTTTGATCCTTCCTTG
>JADDPM010000035.1 GCA_016781885.1 Rubrobacter sp. | reverse complement strand
TTCGGCGGGTACCTCCCGGGGCATACCATACCTCTTGCGCATCCCGAGAAGGTAGTCGTGGAAGGCCCGCTCGACGAGGCTCATGTCGGCGGAAGGGTAGCGTACTATCGAGAAACGCCTGGGGATCACGACACCCTCCGCGACAGCCAGATAGCCGCCCTCCAGCTCCAACCGTATCGTCTCCCGCGAGAGGATCGAGAACCCGAGCCTCGCCTCGATCGCCTCCTTTATGGCGCTCGTGCTCCCGATCTCCATCCGAACGTTGAGCGAGACGCCCATCTCCTCCAGTGCGCCCTCGATCGCCTGCCGCGTACCCGAACCCTTCTCGCGGGATATAAAAGGCTCCTCGCTCAGGTCTTCCGCGTCTACCTGCTGACGCGCCCACCGGTGATTCGGGGCGACGACCACCACCAGCTCGTCGTCCAGGAGCGGGAGGGTTTCCACAACGCCGCGACCATCCTCGCCTTCTATGACACCAAAGGCCACCTCACCCTTGCCGACCATCTCCACAACCTCGCGGGTGTTGCCTACGAACAAGTCGGAAATGGTCCCCGGCCTTCTTTGCTCAAAGTCTCCAAGCCATTCGGGGAGCAGGTGCTCGCCCAGCGTCGAGCTCGCGGCGAAACGGAGCCTCATATCGCGCTTGTCACGCAGGCCGTGCAGCACACGCTCCAGCGCCCGGATATCGTCCAGAACTTTTCTGGCATGCTCGTACAGAGCGGCACCCTGCTCTGTGGGTCGAACGCCCTGCCGGGAACGCTTTAGCAGCGGCACCCGCGCTTCACGCTCTAGCTCCGCCAGCCGGTCGCTGACGCTGGGCTGCGAGAGATACATCTTGCGGGCCGCGCTGGAGATCGTACCCTCCTCCATCGCTGCGCAGAACGCTTCCAACGATCTCAGCTTCACGGTATCGCCCCTTCCGCTACTACACTACTATGATACTGCACAGTCACCAATTTTATAGGCTGTCCCTATATCACACTGGTGCTGGGCCCTCGGTCTCTGCTGTCATAGCGGCGGTTTTTGCTCCGTCGCGGTCATAAGCGTGACCTGTATACTTATAGTAGAAAGCTTCACGAATAGGCTCATCTATTCGGAAGCCCCGTGGTCACCCAGGTCCGAGCACTATGAGGAAGCTACCCGGCTTGGTACGATCATATGGTGCCCGACTCGCATGCCGCTCGGAACGTCTGGATGGCGACTCACCCAGGTTCGGGACCAGAATCTACAAGGTACGGCCAGGTCAAGATCGCGAGCTTCAGTCCTACGCGCCCCTCCTTCGCAAGCTCTCACGCTATTCATCCCGAATACCCTGCCGAGCCCGGCACATAGAAAGTCGGTGCGTCCTCGACTCGGCAGGAGTTTACCTGGATCAATGAGGACCCTCACCTAACCTGGCCTGCGCCAGTAAGTCGTTCGACCCTGGCATCGAGATCTTCTCTGGCCTGGACGAAACTCTCGCGGGCCTGAGCCACCCGCAGAGCATTCTCCTCCGCCCTGGCTCGCGCGTTCTCGACCGCGCGGCGCACAACGTGGGGCGACGGACCGCCGGCTACGTCGTGGGCATCGACGAACGCGGTTGGGTCTAGTGCGGCTCGCACCATATCGTCGTCGATGTCGAGATCCCGCCCGGTTACCTCGCGTGCGGATTCGTTGACCAACGCTGCGTCTACGTCCGTGGCGTGCTTGCCAGCCTTGTACGCACGCAGCACCAGGTTGCCCACGATACGGTGGGCGGTACGATAGGACAGGTCAGTTTGTCGGTGTATCTTCGCGGCGAGCTCCGTGCAGGAGCCAAACCCCCTGGCGGCCTTTTCGAGCATGTTTTCACGCTTGATCTCCATCGAGGAGATCGTACCTTCCAACAAGCGCAGAGAACGCGACGCCTCATCGAAGGACCGGAACACAGGGTACACAACCTCCTCCTCGACGTCTTTGATGTCCTGGAAGTTCGTGTTGTGCAGCGTCCCAAACGTCGAGGCCATATCGCCGATGGCGTGCGCTGCCCGTGCTCTTACGTACTCGAAGGGATAGGCGTTCTTTTTCTGGGGCATCATGCTGCTAGATCCTGCGTACTCGTCGCCGATTACGACGAAGTCGAACTCCTCCGTGTGCCAGATGTACAGGTCCTGGCAGAGCCGACTTAACGTAACCATCATGTTCGCCAGCGCCGCTGAGGTCTCCAGCATGAAATCGCTGCTCGATACGCAGTCGATAGTGTTCTCCCTGAACCCATCGAATCCGAGCAACTCGGCAACGAGCTGCCTATTGAGCGGGTATGATGAGCCCGCCAGAGCGCCGCAGCCGAGCGTGGACTGGTTTACCGTAGAGTAAGCTGCGAACAGCCGCTTGGAATCGCGGCCCAAAGAGTCCACGATCCCCACGAGGTAGTGCCCGACCGTGGAGAGCTGCGCGTGCTGGAAGTGGGTCCACTGGGGCATCACGGTCTCCGCCTCCCGCTCTGCTATGCCCAGGAGCGTCGCGCAGAGACCGCCAAGCTCTTCGAGAGTCCCGAGGATGCGCTCGCGGGTCACCATGCGCACGAGCGGCTCCGGACGCGTGCGCCCGATGTTGATCTCCCCGGCGACCTCCTCTCCCGCTTTGCCGATCAGGTAATGCTCCATCTGAGAGTAGAAGTATTCGTACCTCGGGTCGAACTTCCCCATTCCCTCGCGACCCTCCGCTTCGAGAGCCAGGATCGCATCAAGCAATGCACCCGCAGCATCCTCACCAATGATGCCCGTCTCGTAGAGCATTACCGTCCAGGCCTTGTTCGTCTCTACGAGCGGGTGGAAATAGTGCTCGAGCATGAAGTTGTACCCGGGCTCCAAGATCGTCTCCGTATACACCGCCCCCGGCGGCGCCTCCAGACGCTCCCGCGAAATCCTTTCTATACTCACATCTCACCTTCCCTCGTCGCAGCCATCACGTGTCGCTCCTACGCAGTACCGGCCTTGCACCAAAAGTCGGGGTCTTACGCTAGAGATGGTAGTTCGATTCTGAACAAACTGCCACCTCTTGTGGTCGCTTGTAATTTATGTGCAAGGCCCGCAGTACCCTTCGCCGGGGCTACTTTACTGACCCTCCCCAGGTCCCTCACCAACCATCATGAACCGAAGCAGATTCTCCTCCTCCCACCTACGAAGCTTTCGCTCGGCGCGTATGCTTGACGCATATCCCAGTTTGGTATAACCTATTACCAAACTACCAGGTCGATTGCAAGGTGGTGGGGAATGAGGGAGCAGGGAGAGAGGCACACGCCTCGACTTTCCGAGGGAACGAATCGGGATTTTGGCGGAGAGCACGGCGACGCTGTGAGTACCGGTTCTACAGAGACGAGAGCCTCTGGGCGGCCGTTGCTCACGGTGGATCACGTGCGAATCGGGTACGTGGTCGATGGCCGGTTGAACGTTGCCGTGGGGGACGTCAGCTTCGAGATCTGGCCGGGGGAGAAGATTATGCTCCTCGGACCATCCGGGTGCGGCAAATCAACGCTGCTCAAGGCAGTAGCCGGTTTTATCGAGCCGGTTGGCGGTCACATCTCTATTGAGGGGCACGACCTGATCCAACCGGGCCCCGACCGGGCGGTCGTCTTTCAGGAGTTCGACCAGCTCTTTCCCTGGCGGACGGTGGCCGACAACGTTGCCTACCCGTTGAGGGTAACGGGCAAGGAGAAGAACGAGGCGGAGGCCACCGCCAGGCGGTTCATCGAGATGATGGGGCTCTCGCACGCGGCGGAGCGCTATCCGCACCAGCTCTCCGGGGGTATGAAGCAGCGGGTAGCGATAGCGCGGGCGCTCGCCCTCGAGCCGCTGATGCTGCTGATGGACGAGCCGTTCGGCAGTCTCGACGCGCAGACCAGGACCCGCCTCCAAAAAGAATTGAACGACATCGCGGATCGGACCTCCGTAACCATCCTGTTCGTTACCCACAGCATCCAGGAGGCGCTCCTGCTCGGCCACCGCGTGGTGGTGCTCGGCCAGCCTCCCTCCGAAGTGGAGGAGATCGTGGACGTAAGGAACGTAAAAGATCCGGACACCGAGGAGTTCATCGAGGTGCGGCGTCGTTTGCGCGAGCTTCTGGCCGGCGAAGGAGAGGATGTGGACCATGCAATCTTCGAGTGAGGTAGACACCTCCTCCGCCGCTCCGGAGACATCCGGGGCGCGCAAAGCCGCCTCGGGATCGCGTTGGTCTTCGCTTCCGACGGTCGTCCGGCGCTCTATATTGCTCGTGGCGATCGTCTTGCTCTGGCAGCTGTACGTAACGCTCTCGGGCGTGAGCCCGCTTCTGTTTTCGAGTCCCTTAGATATAGCCGAGGCGTTCTGGGAGGGCTGGACGAGCGGCGATCTGGTAGGTGCTACGTTGGTGACTCTGCGGATACTGGGCCTGGGGATGCTGATCGGGATGCTCGTTGCGGCCGTGCTCACGACGCTCGCGACGTGGACCCGCATCGGTGAGGACGTGCTCGTGCTGCTCACCTCGATGCTCAACCCACTGCCGGCCATAGCCATCCTGCCGCTCGCCATCCTCTGGTTCGGGCTGAGTCCCTCGGCACTCGTCTTCGTCATCGCCAACGCTGTCACGTGGCCCATAGCAATAAACGTGAGCACGGGGTTTCGCACGGTCAACCCGACCATCCTCATGGTGGGGCGCAACCTGGGCCTCAGAGGCTTCAAGTTGGTCAAGGACGTGCTGATGCCGGCCGCATTGCCCCACACGATATCCGGGCTTAAAACCGGCTGGGCCTTTGGATGGCGCACCATAATCGCGGCCGAACTGGTCTTTGGCGTTGCCGGGGGAGGTGGAGGTCTGGGCTTCTTCATAAATGACGCTCGCTACTTCTTGCGTATACCGGAGGTGTTCGCTGGTTTGGTGACCATAGCGCTCATCGGGATCGCGCTGGACGCAGTGTTCACCTGGATCGAGCGGAGGACCGTCATCAAGTGGGGCATGAAGTCCGGGACGTAAAAAGATAAGGTACACCTTGTGGGGATTGAGCAGGGCAGGCATCAGGGGAGTTTGTTTATGATTAGGGTACTAGCATCGAGCAGGAGCTCGCGAGTAGGAAGTGCGGGCATGGTCGTCTTTTTCCTTGCGTTACTGATAAGCGGGTGCGGCGGAGGTGCGGGCGGTGGAGGCGGAAATAGCATGGCTATCGCCTACCAGCCGGGTATCGGCTACGCCCAGTTGCTCATCATGAAGCAGGAGGGCTGGCTAGAGGAGGACCTCCCGGAGACAGAGATCAGCTGGGAGCAACTCAGCTCGGGGTCGGCGATAAGGGACGGCATGCTCGCGGGGGATATACAGGTTGGCTCCGGCGGGGTAGGGCCGTTCCTTGTGGGCTACTCCGCTGGAGTGGACTGGAAGCTGCTGAGCGCCCTCGAAGAGATGGACCTCTGGCTGATGGTAACGGACGAGAGGTACCAGAGCCTGGAGGACTTCGAAGACGGTAGCATCGCCATGCCCGCGCCCGACTCCATCCAGTCCGTCGTTCTGCGCAGGGGGGCTCAAGAACAGCTTGGAGACGCCGCGGCGCTCGATAACAACATAGTCTCGCTTGCGCACCCCGACGGCCTGCAAGCACTCTTAAGCGGCCAGATCGCCGGTCACCTGACCTCTCCCCCGTTTCAGTTCCAGGAGCAAGACGAGGGCGCACGTCCTATCCTCAAGAGCTTCGACCTGTTCGGGCCGCACACGTTCAACAGCGTGTTCGTGCGCCAGGGCTATCACGACGACAACCCGGAGGCAATGGAGGCGCTTTATAGCAATATCCAGGAGGCCACCGAGCTTATCGAGAGCGATCCAGACAGGGCGGCCGAGATCCTCTCCGAAGAATCCGGAGGCGAGACGTCGGCGGAGGAGTTCAGGAGGTTCATAACCGAGGAGGGCGTCGCCTACACCACCCAGCCGAATGGGTTCATCGAGTTCGCCGAGTTCATGCAGCAGACCGGCCTTATAGACGAGGTCCCCGGCTCCCAGGAAGACCTCGTCTACGACAACTTAAAGTAGTAATGTTCTTGATCCCGGCACGGAAGAAGGTCAGATCTTGACCGAACCCTCATCGAAGAAGATACGGGTGACGGTCTCTCGAAGCGATCCGGGGACCGAGAGGACTTTCCTGGTCGAGAGGATCGAGCCGATGATGGTCCTGGACCTCCTCATCGCCATCCAGCGTGAGCACGATCCATCGATCGGTTTTCGTTACTCGTGTCGGGTTGCGATGTGTGGCACCTGCACGCTGCGTATGGACGGGCGCGCCATCCTCGCATGCCAGACGCCGCTAGAGCCCGACCGTGACAAGGTGCGGCTGGATCCTCTGGCGGGCCTACCGGTGGTCCGCGACCTCGTAGTTGATATGAAGCCGTTCTTCGAGGAATGGGCCCGCGTAAAGCCCTACCTGGAGCCGGTAGAAGGGCTTGACGAGCCGGCGCGCATCAGGCCCGACTCCCCCGAACGGCAGATCATAGACCCCTCGCTCGACTGCATAACGTGTGGCGCCTGCTACTCGAGCTGTGGTATCGCCGACCACAAGCGAGACTTCCTCGGCCCCGCGGCCCTGAACCGGGCGATGCTGTTGATCGCCGACAGCCGTGACGCGGCAGGCGCCGAACGCCTCGACGCGGTGACCGCCAGCGACGGGGTAGACCGTTGCCACTACATCTACGGCTGCTCCGCCGTGTGCCCGAAGGGCCTGGACCCGGCCGCGGCGATCCGCCGTCTGCGCCGCTGGCGGCTGGAGGGGAGACCACGATAGACCTGGACGCCATACCGGTTATAGACACGGACGTTGCGGTCGTTGGCAGTGGTGGCGCCGGGTTGATGTGCGTACTGCACGCGGCCCAGGCGGCACCCGAACTCGACATAACCATTGTCAGCAAGGGTGCGGTGGGGAGGTCCGGCTGTACCCGTATGGTGCAGGGCGGGTTCAATGCTGTCCTGAGCCCGGACGACTCCTTCGAACTGCACTTCAGGGACACCCTGGAAGGCGGTAAATACCTCAACGACCAGGAGCTCGCGTGGACGCTCATTAATGACGCTCCGAAGGTGATCCACGAGCTCGAGACGCGCGTGGGCTGCTTCTTCGACCGTGGGGAGGACGGTAAAATACGCCAGAAAGCGTTCGCCGGGCAGGCCTTCGACCGGACGGTTCACCGGGGAGACTTGACTGGCATTGAGATTATGTCCCGTCTGCTGGACCAGACGTTCCGCATCAAGCCCAGGGAGCTCGGGGACGTGCGGGCGCTGGACCTGCTCCTGGACGAAGCCGGAGAGGTTGCGGGCCTGACGATGCTGGACGTGAGGACCGGGGCCGTAGCCGTCCTCCGGGCACGGGTCGTTGTAGTGGCGACAGGAGGGGCGGCGACGATGTACAGGATCGCGGCGCCCGCCCGCGAGAAGACTGGCGACGGTGTTGCGATGTGCTACCGGGCCGGTCTCGAGTTGCGGGACATGGAGATGATGCAGTTTCACCCGACCGGGCTTCTGGCCGGTGAGTCGAGGCTCACGGGGGCAGTGCTAGAGGAAGGGCTGCGCGGCGCGGGCGCCTATCTCTACAACGCGCATGGGGAGCGCTACATGGAGCGGTACGACCCCGAGCGCATGGAACGGGCGACCAGGGACATAGTCTCGCGCGCGAGCTACCAGGAGATAATGTCCGGCCGCGGGACGCCAGCGGGCGGGGTGATGATAGACATCTCGCACCTGGGCGCGGAGGAGGTCGAGCGCCGCTTCGCCGGCATGGTCGCCCGTTGCCGTCAGATCGGGCAGGACCTCGCGCGCGAGCCGGTAGAGATCTCCCCTACCTCTCACTTTGCCATGGGCGGCGTGGTAATCGACGAATACTGCCAGACTTCCGTTCCCGGCTTGCTGGTCGCAGGCGAGGACGCCGGCGGCGTTCACGGGGCGAATCGCCTGGGCGGCAACGGCGTCGCCGAATCGACGGTCTTCGGCGCCCGTGCTGGCGACCGGGCGGCAATAGTGGCCCCGGAGCGGGACCTCCGAGATCCCGACCCCGCCCAAGTGGCTGCTTCGGTCGACCGTGCCCTCGCGCCTCTGCAGCGGGAGAAGGGGCCGAGCCCCTTCCAGGTAACGCGGGACCTGAAGGAGGCTATGTGGGAGGGCTGCGGCGTGGTGCGCGACCGCGAGGGCCTGGTACGCGCCCGCGAGAGGATCGAAGAACTGACCGAGCAGGCCGCTCAGATAGCCGTTCCGGAGACGCCCCAGGTAAACAACGCCTGGCAGGAGACACTCGACCTCGCCAACCAGCTAACCGTCGCCCGCGCCATGATCGATTCCGCGCTGGTCCGCGAGGAGTCTCGCGGGGCGCACTTCCGCTCTGACTATTCGGAGCAGGACAACGCCCACTGGCTGCGCTATATCGTCGCCCGTAGAGGAGAGGGCGGAGAGACGGAGATCTCCCTTCACCCCGTAGAGCTCACCCGGAAGCGTCCCGAGCCAGACGGGCCACCGGCGGAAGAGCTGGAGAGGGAGGACCTGGAGGAGGGGAGAGAGGATGTGAAGCGGTGACGCTGGCCCAGGCACTCTTCGTCGTGGCCCTCGCCGGCGTGCTGGTCGCCGTCGTGGGTTTCGGCTTCGTCATGGTCTCCGCCGCCGCCCGTAGCGGCGGAGGCTCCTACCTGAGCACCGGGCTCCTCCGTCGGCTTCAACGCTCCCCCGAGGAGCGAGCCGAGTTCAACCGCTGGGCGTTCTACGCTCACCGCTTCACGGGGTTCGCGGTCTTCGCGTTTCTTTGTCTGCACATCGTAGATATAAGCCTGTACACCTTCGCCCCAGGAGCGTTCGACGAGGTACACGTGCTCTACGGGTGGACCTCGATGCGGATCTTCGAGTGCGGACTGCTGTTTGCCATCCTCTTCCACACCTTTAACGGCCTGCGGATCCTGGCGATAGACTTCGCGGACCTCGGCTCGAGGGCCTCGCGCGGGCTGCTCACCGGCGCGGTGGTCCTTACCGTGCTGCTCGGCCTGGGCGGTAGCGCGGTGATCATGGCCCCGGTGTTCGCGTGAGCACGCCAACCCGGCACAGGGGCGGAGAGTTCCGGCCGGGCGACCGCTCCGATGTGCCCGTCCGTCCATCAGGCGGCGGACGTCTGTTCTACTACGTCACGGTACGGGTAACGGGGCTGATACTGGCGGTCCTGGTCCTCGGCCACTTCGCCGTCACCCACATCACCACCGACGTAGCCGAGACCGGCTCCGACTTTATAGCCCGCCGCTGGGGTTCGGCACTCTGGCTTTTGTGGGACTGGGCGATGCTCACAGCGGCCATGCTGCACGGCGCCGCGGGAGTCTGGATCGCCATCGAAGACTACACGCCGGACCCCGAAAAGCGCCGTCGTCGCCAGCGCCTGCTCGTCTCGGCCAGCACCCTCCTCTTCGTGCTCGGCCTTATAGTCATCGTCGCAGCCATCTTCTAAGAGGAAAGGTTCGCCTTTTTACGCGGCTACCGCTCGTCGGAGTCTGGAAGAATAGCGGACTCGACCGAGGTCAGGTGGTTCAGCATGGCCTCACGCGCCTTACCGGGCTTCTGAGCCTCGATCTCCTCCACGATCCGCTCGTGATCCCTGAGCGAGAGCTTTGCCCTACCTGGGATGCTCAGGCTCTCGCGGCGGCTCTGTGCAAGGAGGTCCAGGAGCGTCAGCATTACCCTCACCAACACCAGGTTCTGCGAAGCCTCGGCGATAGCTACGTGAAACTGGGCGTCTTTCTCGCTTAGCACTTCCGGGTCATCTGAATGCTGGTAGGCATCGTCCAGGATTCCTCTCAGCCGCTCCAGATGGTAAGCGTTCCTACTGCGAGCGGCCCACTCCGCGCCTTCGACCTCGAGCACCTTGCGGACCTCGAACAGGTCCTGCAGGCCGGTGCCTTGCACCGGCAGGATATCTGAGAGCGCCCCCAGACGCCCGATCATGTTCTCCTCCGAAGTCGCCACAAAGATCCCCGCGCCGTGCCTTACGTGCAGAATCCCGCGGCCCGCAAGCGTCTTGACCGCGTCCCGTATAACGGTGCGGCTCACCCCAAACTGCTCCGCTAGCTCCCGCTCGGGTGGCAACCGGTCACCGGGCTTTAGCTCCCCCCTGACCAGCGCATCGGAGATCTGGGAGATGATCTTCTCGCTCAACGCCCTGTTGTCGTGGATGGGTTCGAACATGATGCTCATCTTTTTCGCTCCCTCTGGCCCCGCCAAAACCGTACTCCTGGGGCACCAAACGACCGCCCCTTTCGTGTACCAGAGCTTTGCGAACTCTACCCCTCCCCTTTACAAGCCACACATCGTTGATGAGACATTATTTTGGTATGGGATATTACCACGTTCAGATATTGCGGAGACTCGTGGAATGGTTCGATGGTTGCTCAGGGGATATCGACTCTAAGATCCCAGGCTCGGCACTGGCTGAGACCCGCGTCGGAGCCTGGATAAGATATGTACAACCCACGCTCGCCTCGATTTTGGCGGTCGTCCCGTTCGCTCTTGCAGCCATACGTACTTCGAAGGCGAATCTGTGCCCCAGGAGAGGGTCAACTCATGCCGACGGGTGAAGGGAAGGGCACTCCGCACTCGGCAGCGAGCAGGTCCAGCTCCTCCCGCACCGCGACGGGCAGAGCTACGCCTTCCTTAGCCCTTTTGAGGTAAGTCAGGTAACGTCGCTCTCCGGGATAGAAGACCTCTTCCACCTCTCTAGCGCGGGGGATCGCCTTGACTTCTTCGAGGAATTGTTCCATGCGCGTGTAATAATTATCGAGGGGCATCCAGCGCGCGACATCAAGCAAGATGAAGCTGTGCCCCACGTTGGCCGGGGGGTCGTGGTCCTTGTAGAGGTTATTGACGCGGGGTCCGAACGCGGCTCCGGAGAGGACCCCGGACATTATCTCCACCGCCATCGCTAAAGCGTAGCCCTTCGCACCGCCGAGCGGGAGCACAGCTCCTTTGAGGGCTGCAGCGGCGTCCGTGGTCTCTACCCCTTCTTCGTCTATCGCCCATCCTTCGGGTATCGTCTGCCCCTCTGTGGCGGCTAGAATGATCCTGCCGCGCGCCACCACGCTAGAGGACATGTCCACGATCACGGGCGGCTCTCGCCGCGTCGGGAAGCCGAAGGCTATAGGGTTGGTGCCGAAGTACGCTTTCTTTCCGCCCCACGGGGCGATGCCCGGCGGCGAGTTGGTCGTCGCAATGAGGGCCATGCCTTCCCGGCAGGCCATCTGGCAGTAGTAGGCAGCTGTGCCGAAGTGGTTGCTGTTGCGGACCGCTACCCCCACAATCCCCGTCTCTCTGGCGACCGGGATGGCTGCCTCCAAAGCGCGGTAGGAGGCAACCTGGCCCAGGCTGTTTCCACCGTCCACACGCAGCACGGAACCGGACCTCTCCACGCCAATCTCCGGTCGAGCCGAGATCCTACCTTCCTGCATCCGCCGGGCGTAGATCACCAGCCGGCTTATGCCGTGACTGTCCGTCCCCTCTAAGTTAGCCCGCACCAGGGAGTCCGCCGTGACCTCCGCGTCTTCCCGCGGCATCCCCAGACTTACGAAGACCTCTTCGCAGAAGCGCCGAAGCTCTACTGGGTCATAACGCGTAGCAATCATGTCTCGCCCTTCAGCCGACCACGCAGAGAGAAGGCTGGCCCCGGAGCACCTTGATAACCTCCTTGGCTACCAGGACGGAGGTCTTGACCTGAGCCTCCTCCGTCAGTCCAGCGATGTGCGGAGTCAACACCACGTTGTCCCGAATGAGGAGCGGGCTCTCCTTCGAGACTGGTTCCTCCTTCAGCACGTCGAGCACCGCGCCCCCGACCAGCCCTTCGTCCAGGGCACGGGTGAGATCGGCCTCGTTTATCACCCCGCCACGCGCCGTATTGATCAACCACGCGGTCGGCTTCATCTTCCGAAAGACCTCCAAACAGAAGAGGTTGCAGGTACTACCGTTCAGAGGCACATGCAGGCTCACGAAATCCGCACGAGCCAGCAGGGTATCCAGGTCAACCAGCTCGACCCCCGTCTCGACAGGAGCGTAGTCATAGGGCGCAACGTATGGATCGTACCCCAGCACCCGCATACCGAACGCGCCCGCGCGGCGGGCCGTACGCTGCGCGATCTCTCCCACCCCGACGAGCCCCAAGGTCTTACCGTATACCTCCGAGCCGGTGAAGCGTTTGCGGTTCCAGTTACCCGCTCGCACGTCCTCGTTGGCCTCGGAGAGATTCCTCGAACAACTGAGGACGGCGGCCATCACGTACTCCGCCACCGATACCGCGTTGGCGTTTCTGGCGTAGATGACGGGAATTTCCCGATCTCTTGCCGCCACCAGGTCGATGTTGTCCAGACCCACGCCCAGACGTCCGACCACCTTGAGAGATACGCCGCTCTCGAGGAGCGTGGTGCTTACCCTGGTCTGGTTACGGACGATGAGGGCGTCGGCGGGTTCGACCTCTTCCCTTAGCCTCTAGGGGTCTCTCCACATGTCCGGGTCGTACACCACGCGAGCAGAGGCTGCGAGCTTGTCGAGGCCTTCCGGCCAGATCAACTCGGTAACCAGGATGTTCATTCCGCCTAGAGCCGCGCGGGATCGTTACGCGCTCGGGTAGAGCTTGGTCATGGTGAACTCGCGGTGGCCCAGCGCCTCCGCGGAGGTCATCCTACCGTTTGCCGTCCTCCTTAGGTAGTCCAGAAGGAGATCCCCGGCCTCTGGCAGGCTAAGCTCCCTGCTGAGGAGTCCGCTCACGTCCACGTCTATGTGTTCGGCCATGGTCGCGACCGTCCGGGGGTTGGCTGAGACTTTGATCACCGGCAGGATAGGGTTGCCGATCACGTTGCCCTGGCCCGTGGGGAACATGTGCAGCACAGCGCCGCCGGCGGCCATCAGCGTAACGTGCTCTGCCGCCGCTGAGGAGCTATCCATGAAGTAGAGGCCGGAACCGTTACGGGGCGCCTCCGCCGGCTCGAGCACCCCGATGACCTCTTTCGTGCCGGTCTTCTCGATGTTGCCCAGAGCTTTCTCCTCGATGGTGGAGAGGCCCCCGGCGATGTTGCCCTGCGTCGGCTGCGAACCGAGCAGATCGGCGGCCTGCGACTCGATAAAGGAGACGTAATCGTTGTAGGTCTCCATGAACCTATCTTTGAGCTCCGGGGTCGCCATCCTGCTAGCGACGAGATGCTCGCCCCCAGTCAGCTCGGAGGTCTCCCCAAAGAAGACCGTCGCCCCCTCGTCCAAGAGCCGGTCCACGACGACCCCGACCGTTGGGCAGGATCCCAGCCCGGTGGTGGTATCCGACTCTCCGCATTTGATGCTTACCGTAAGCTCCTCTAGCTCGACCGGCTCCCGCCCGAGCTCCGACGCCCACTGCACGAACTCCCTGGCCTTCCACGAGGCGCGGCGTACGGTCTCCAGGTCTCCATGTCCTTCGATGGAGAAGTACGCCACGGGCTTACCCGTCTCTGCGATCCCGTCCGCAACCTTCCTTGTCCAGTTCTTCTCTATGCCGATCACGACGACGGCAGCCACGTTGGGGTTGCTCCCGGTGCCGATCATGGTCCGGAAGTGAAGCTCCAGATCCTTACCATACTGGAGACGACCGTAAGAGTGAGGTAGAGCCATCGTGCCCTTGATATGGCTCGCGACAGCCTCGCAGGCCGCGTTTGATATGTCGTCGACCGGCAGGATCACCACATGGTTGCGGACACCTACCTTGCCGTTCTCCCGGCGATACCCCAGGATCTCCCGTTGCTCCATCCTTACCACCTCGCGCTCTTCAGATTGTGGGTATGCACGTAATCCCCGACCTCGAAGCCTTCGGGCGCCTTGCCGATCTGTACGCCGTACTCGATCACCGCCCCACCCGGTTCGCAGTCCTCGACCGCGATCTTGTGCCCCAGCGGCACATCGACCCTGGCGGATACCTCGACCGTCGAATCGTCGTCCATGTAAACCCCGACCACAGACTCCTCCGCCATAATGTCGGAGGTCGCCACCCCTACGTGATCCCCCTTCCTGTGGATCAGGAACTTATGCACTTCCGCCTCCAATCTGCGCCACTCGCTTTTCACTTCTGGGTATTAGGTATTACCAATTTAGTTTACGATACTATCACCGAGCTTATGGTCGTGCAAGACTTCGTTGGAGCCAAGCGATTGTTATCTACGAGCGGGCACAGTCTCTATGTCCGCTTGCTTGCAGCTCATCGGATGCGGAAGAGAAGGAAGTTGATAACCCGCGCGCTCGACACCAGGCATGAGGAGGCGAGAGGTCTCCCTCCTCCAGGAGAGCCTGAACTAAAGCTCCACCATAGTGTTGACAGGTAATTCCATAGCGGTATCACCTATTACCACCCAGGATTAGAGTGCTGCAGGGGTTTAAAAGGGGGCAGCAAATTCTTCAAGCAATTTTGAGCTACGAGAGGACGCGGGACGCGGGTGAGTTCGCGGCCCTCGCAAGACTCATTCTGTATAGCAGTCATTCTGTATAGCAGGTAAGCAAGGCGTTAGAGGGAGTGGTCGAGTGGACGGCAAGGCTACCGTAGATGGGGTAACGCAGTCTATCTTCATTGATGGGGAATGGCGGGGCGGTGAATCGGCTCGGGAGGTCATCAACCCGGCCACCAAGCGGACCATCTCGTATCAAACGGAGGCCGGTGAGAGCGAAGTGGCCGAGGCCATAGACTCGGCCTCGGAGGCGCTGGATGGCTGGTGGCGGACTTCCGCCTTTGAGCGTTCCAAGATTCTTGGACGGGTCGCGGCGCTTCTTCTGGAGCGGGCGGAAGAGATCGGCAAGACGCTCGCCCTGGAGAGCGGAAAGCTACTCACGGAGGCGGTCGGCGAGGTGCGCTTCGCCGCCGACTACTTCTCCTGGTTCGCCGGGGAGGCCCGGCGGTTGGAGGAGCTGGTGGTGGTAGACGGGCGGGCGACTGGACCGCAGATAGTGGTGAAGAAGCCGGTAGGGGTTGTCGCCAGCCTCACGCCCTGGAACTTTCCCGTCTCGATCCAGGCGCGCAAGTTGGCCCCAGCGCTCGCCGCCGGATGCACCGTGGTTGCCCGGCCAAGCGAGGAGGCTCCGAACTCTGTAGTCGAGCTCTTCCAGTGTATGGTAGAGGCAGGTTTACCGGAGGGCGTCGCAAACCTCGTGACCGGACCGGCCGGCAAGATCACGGAGCCCATACTCGAAGATCCTCGGGTGAGGCTCGTGAGCTTTACGGGATCAACCCGCGTGGGGAAGATGCTCTACGAGAGGTCCGCCCCAACTATGAAGAAGCTCGCCCTGGAGCTGGGCGGCTGCGCCCCGTTCATCGTGCTCGAAGATGCGGGCCTGGAGCAGGCTCTGGAGCAGGCCATGATCGCTAAGTTCCGCAACTGCGGGCAGTCGTGCGTAGCGGCCAATGTCTTCTACGTGCACGATAGCCTCTACGAAGAGTTCGTGGAAGGTCTCGCGGAGCGGGTTCGCGCGCTCAAGCTCGGGGATCCGCTACGAGAAGAGACGACGGTTGGGCCTGTGATCAACGCTGGGCGCCGGAAGATCATGGAAGAGGTGCGGGAGCGGGCGGTGGCCGCAGGATTCGAGCCGATCGCCTCCGCATCTCCTCTCCAAGAGGACTCGGGGCTCTCGCCAGATTGCTTCTTCGCCCCCGAGTTGCTTGCCGCTCCTTCGTTTGAGAAGCTGAGTCAGGACCTGCTCCAGACGGAGATCTTCGGCCCCCTCGCTCTCGTCGCCGGGTTCTCTGACCTCGGACGCCTGATCCCCGATCTCAACCGCAATCCTTTAGGGCTCGCGGGCTACGTCTTCTCTGAAGACGCCGCCAAGGCGGCGCAGGTGGCAATTAGTCTCGAGACCGGCATAGCAGGCATAAATGAAGGGGTGGCCAGCGCAACCAACATGCCGATGGGCGGTGTCAAGGACAGCGGACTCGGGCGCGAGGGCGGCCATATCGGCATGAAAGAGTTTCTGGAGCCCCAGTACCTGGCCGTGAAGGGACAGCCCTTCTCGGCTTGGGCTTTCGGGGAACAGAGGAGAGGTAAACCATAATGCAGAGTTTGACCGTCCGCTCGAAGCGGGACGTCATCAACTTCGTCAACTCCCACGACAATCCCAACCGCGGCACGATCATGGTGTTCATCGCCCTGGGCGGGATATTCGTCGATGCTTACGATTTCACGAGCCTTGGGATAGGCGTTGACTCTCTACGGGAACAGCTCTCGCTAACCCCCTTCCAACTAGGCAGCGTCACCGCGATCATGGCTTTAGGCGCGTTGGTCGGCACCTTAGGGGGAGGTTACATCACCGACAGGCTCGGGCGCTTCAAGACGTTTGTCATTGACCTGATCTTGCTCGTTTTCGCTGCTATAGGGGCTGCGCTTGCGTGGGACTTATGGTCACTCTTGTTCTTCCGGTTCCTCCTGGGCATCGGGGTGGGCATGGACTTCCCCGTGGCCCTGAGCTTCATCGCCGAGTTCACCAACTCTCGGACGAAAGGCAAGTACGTTAACCTGTGGCAGGCGATGTGGTATCTAGCAGCGGCATCCACGGGCCTCCTTATGCTCCCCCTCTTTTTTATCGGGGTAGAAGAGAACTTGTGGAGGTGGGCCATTGGACTCGGGGCGGTGCCAGCCATGATCGTACTGGTCTTACGGCTCATCTACATTGACGAGAGCCCCATGTGGGCGGCACACAATCAAGGGCTGCACGAGGCAGCCAGAATCCTGGAGAAGAACTACGACGTGCGCGTAAGCGTTGAGCCTTTGGAGGAGGCGACTACCGCACGCAGCAGGGTATCGCTAGGCGCGATCTTCCAGAAGGGTCTCAGAGCGCGCACCGCGCTGTCCTCTATCATCGCCTCGACCCAAAGCATGGAGTACTTCGCGGTGGGGTTCTACCTGCCGTCCATAACCGTCCTGATATTTGGAGCGGGCCAGGAGGGTGCCCTGTACGCCATCCTGGGAGCGATAGTTTTCAACCTCTTCGGCATCGCCGGAGGGTTCACGCAATCGTTCTTCACCCAGAAGCTCGGCATCTGGAGACCGGCGTTCATCGGCTACTGCATCGCCGCTACCAGCCTGCTCGTGGTGGGTATCACCGGGGATATCATCCCGACCTACCTCGGAGCTCTGCTCATCGGCATCTTCATTTTCGGCCATTCTTTCGGGCCTGGCTCACAGGGCATGACAATGGCGACCCTCTCCTACCCAACCCAGTTTCGCGGTGTGGGATCCGGATGGGGACAAATCATGGTGCGGGTGGGGAGCATCATGGGCTTCTACGTGTTCCCTCTTGTTCTGGCGGCCGCATGCCTCACACGCACCCTCCTCTTCCTGACTATCGTACCGGTCATAGGCCTGATCGCCCTGCTGCTAATACGCTGGGATCCCATCGGTCAGGATGTCGAAGAGTTACCAGAACCCGAAG
>JADDPM010000265.1 GCA_016781885.1 Rubrobacter sp. | reverse complement strand
GTTCCAGAGCCTGGGATCAAGAGACAGGGTTGCAAATAAGCGGCAAATCGCGATCAGTGTCGCAAGCAGGGCGGAGATATGTATGGAGACAATCATCTTGGGGTGGTTACGATCTCGCATGAGTCCGGTCCTCATCCCCACAAGCGTGAGATTGGCGACGGTAGCGGCCATTAGGAGTTGGAAGAGCGTCTTCGCCCGCCCGACGTAGCGAGCCTGGCGCACGCCGAGTTGCATCAACCGCGCCAGCCGATGTTCGGCGGCCTGCCGTAGTTTGCGGTAGGGAGCAAAGGATCTGCTGTTCTGGAAGGTCCTCGCCTCCTGAAGTGCCGCCTCGTGAGGGTGCAACATCACCAGGCGGCCTTTGCCGGGACGCGCCCGCACACACTTGGGTCGCAACGGGCATACGTCGCAGATGGCGGCATCGAAGCGAAACGCCAGCAAAGGGAGGCCCGGAGCACCATAACGATCACCCGAACTGATCGACACCACCTTCCGCGTCTCTTGTCCGGCGGGGCAGGTACAACTCATCGTCTCAAGATCGATCAGAAAGTCCTCTTTGGGGAACTGGGTTCCTCCCCGCCGACTAGCTACCTTCGCTACCAGTCTCCTCCCGGCGTCAGCGAATAGTTGCCGAGTCTCGGTGTTCCCATACGCGCAGTCGCCCACCGTCTCCTCGACCATAACGTCGGCATTCGCTTCCGCCTGTTCCACTAGCTGCAGCGCCTGCTCGTGGTCGGGGGCATTGCCCGCCAGCACGTCCGCCGCCGTGATCAACTGGCTTTCGGGATCAACCGCGATCGCCGCCTTATGCCCATCGAAGCGTCTGCTTGCGCTCTTGCGACCGTGGCGCATCTCAGGGTCGTGCACGGACACAATACGATCCGCGCTGACTCCCTGCTTGAGACGAGTCCCGTCCTCTCGGCGCTCGATGTCCTGCATCAGCAACCGGGCAAGCAGCCCAGCCGCCTCGTGCAGCCGCTGCCGCAATGGCTCGTCTGCGGGAAGCTTCTCCATCGCCTCTCGGGCCACCATCAGCAAGCGATCCGCATCCGCAACCACGCCTTCTAGAAACACTTGCCGGGCTTCGGGATCGTCCCAGTCAATGCCCGCCTCTCCCTTGAGAGACGAGCCGAAGTAGCGCCCCAGGTGGTGCTCCCGCGCCCACTCCTGCGGGTTGGAGTGGGCCGCGGCGGCTAATGCACGTGCCAGCCTGGTGATCCCGTCGGCCAGCAGGTTGTACGTGTCCTTGACCGCACCCCAGCCCAGGACGTAGGTGGTGTCCAAAACGACCTTGAGCTTGCGACTCCGGAAGTAGCCCGTTCGGCGCGCGAAGGCCAGGCTTTGCCCGAATACCGTCCGCACCCGCTCGTGGAGGATCAGGCGCGCCCGAAACAACTGCAACGTACTCTTGGCGAAGGGCCGCTCCTCCAAACCTATGCCCAGCGCCACCTTCCAGCGCAGGTCGAAGTCCGCCCGCGCTTTGGCCTCCTCGTCAGAGACCCCCTCGTAGGCTTGCAAAAGCAACGCCGTCGCCATGAGGCTCGGGGGGACGCTCGGACGCCCGTTGTCCGAGCAATAGAGGTCGGTGAAGTCCTCGTCGTGGAACAATTCTCTGCGGTGGGAGGCGAGGAAGCCGTAGAAGGAGTCCCGTCCCACGTGATCCAGATAGGCGTGCTCGCCACCGTCCAGGCCCGATTGCTTCCCGAGCATCGCAAGCACCTCCTCGTCGATTCCTGAGAGAAGTGTACTCACGCGAACAGCTCAGGCGGACTTTTCGGCCACACTTCTAG
>JADDPM010000034.1 GCA_016781885.1 Rubrobacter sp. | reverse complement strand
GCTGGATCGAGCAGTCCCTCTCGGGGAAGGTCGCCGTGCCCCCGCCCCCGTCCGCGAGGACCTGCACCTCTATGTGCCGTAACTCCTGGAGATAGCGCTCGACGTAGACCGAGCCGTCGCCGAAGGCCGCCCCGGCCTCCCGGCTCGCCGAGGTGTAGGCGGCCTCGACCTCATCCTCGGAACGGACCACCCGCATTCCCTTCCCCCCACCCCCGGCACTCGCTTTTATAACCAGCGGGTACCCGATCTCCGCTCCCACGCGCCCGACCTCCATGACGCTCCGGCACAGACCGTCGCTGCCGGGGGTGACGGGTACTCCGGTCGCAGCGGCCACCTTACGCGCCGAGGCCTTGTCGCCCATCAGGGCTATCGTCCGGGAGGAGGGACCGACGAACTTTATGTTGCACGCCTCGCAGATCTCTGCGAAGCGCGCGTTCTCGGCGAGAAAGCCATAACCGGGGTGGATCGCATCCGCGCCGGTAAGCTCCGTGGCGGAGATGATCGCCGGTACGTTGAGGTAGCTGCTCGCGGGTGACGGAGGCCCGATGCAGACCGCCTCATCCGCCAACAGTCGGTGCAGAGAGTCGGCGTCGGCCGTCGAGTAGACCGCGACACTCCGGATACCGAGCTCGCGACACGCCCGGATTACACGCAGCGCAACCTCGCCCCTGTTAGCGACGAGAACCTTACCGATCACGGTTTGACACTAGACCTCGGGCCGGATATTGAAGAGTGGCTGATCGTACTCGACACCTTTGGCGTTCTCAGCCAGGATCTCGACGATCTCGCCGGAGGAGTCGGCGGGGATCTCATTCATCAGCTTCATGGCCTCTACGATGCACAGGGTCTGCCCCACCTCTACAAGGTCCCCGACCTCGACGTAGGGCTCCTCACCCGGAGCCGGGGCCCTGTAGAACGTCCCTACCACCGGCGAGCGCACCATATGCAGCTCCCCATTACGCTCCGCTGGTCGCTCGGCCGGGGCATCTACTTCTGGAACGATCTCGACACGGGAGGCGGGCTGCTCGGCGGGGGCCTCGGCTTTGGCCTTCACAGTGATCTCCAGCTCCCCCTGCCGGACCCGTATCTCCCCAACTCCGCTCTCGGCCAGCAGCTTGACGAGCCTGCCGACATCGTCGAGGGGCAGCTCGACCTTCGAGTGTTCCAGGGAAGGCCCGCGATCGCTCATCGTAAACTCTTCTTCGACATAGGCTCGGATTGTACACGTACCGTAGACCGTCCGGGAAGCCGTTCGGGAGACCGTGGGAAAAGCCGCTCCACCGTGTAGAATCCGTAGCGAGTTATGATTGTCGAGAATCTCTTCATCGGGTGAGCATTAGTGTCCTTGATCCCAGGGTTGCCCAGCAGGTGGCGGCGGGCGAGGTCGTGGACCGGCCCGCCTCCGTGGTCAAGGAGCTGGTCGAGAACTCGCTGGACGCGGGGGCCACGAGGGTCGAGGTAGAGCTCGGCGACGGCGGCACGTCGCACATCCTCGTCCGGGACGACGGCTCAGGGATGTCTCCGGAGGACGCGTCCGTCTCGGTCTTGAGGCATGCGACCAGTAAGATCCGGGCCGTCAAAGACCTCGAATCCGTGGCTACTTTAGGCTTTCGGGGCGAGGCTCTGCCCTCCGTGGCGAGCGTCTCGGCCTTCTGCCTGACCACCTCCACCGGCGAGGGCACCGGAACGAAGGTCGTGGTGGACGGCGGGGCGCCGGCCGAGGTCTCCCCCGCCTCACACCCGAAGGGCACGACCATCCTCGTCGATAGGCTCTTCTACAACGTCCCGGCGCGCCGGGCATTCCTAAAGGGAGCGCGGGCCGAGAGAGCGGCGATCGTCGAGATCCTCACACACCTGGGGGTGACCCACCCGACGGTCGCCTTCCGCTTGACCGAGAAGGGCCGTGACTACCTCTCTCTGCCCCATGCCGGCGACCTCCTCGAACGCCTCGCCCAGATACACGGCGTCGCCAAAGCCCGCGCGATGCGGAGGGTGGAGTATGAGTCCGGGGCCTTCAAGGTCTCCGGGTACGCGGCGCTCCCGAGCGTGACAGAGAGCAGCCGGGCGAGCCAGACTATCTCCGTGAACGGACGCTGGGTGCGGGCCGAGAACCTGGCTCGCGGCGTAGACGACGCCTACCGGGCGACGCTACCCTCGGGGCGCTATCCGCCGGTGGCGCTACGCATCGAGGTAGACCCGCGCCGGGTGGACGTAAACGTACACCCGACAAAACAGATCGTACGCTTCTCCGAGGAGCGAACCGCCCGGGGCGCCGTCGCCGCCGCAATCCGCGAGGCGATAGAGTGGCGCCCCGCCCCGCCCTCCGCCGCCCCGCGCCAGACAGAGGGCGCCTACGAGCAAGAGCGCTTCTCTGCTCCCAGGATGCCGGCGCCCGACTACGCCCGCGTCGCCGAACACCGCCCCGACTACTCCCCTCCGGCCCGTCCCCTGGACGAGGTGCGCGAACGCCTTGCCGAGGCGTCCAAACCGCTCTCCGAAATGGTCGCCGAGACGAAGCCGGAGCGGTTTGGCGCGTCGGCGGAGTTGCCGGAGCGCGGGGCGCTGCCGTCTCTGGAGCACCTGCGGGTGATCGGGCAGCTCGCGGCGGGATACATCCTGGCCGAGGAGCCGGGGTCGTTGTGGATCGTGGACCAGCACGTCGCCCACGAGCGGGCCATCCTCGACCGCCTCACCGATGCCGAGGACGGGTCCGCCCTGCCGACGACGCAGGCTCTGCTCGTCCCGGAGGTCGTGGAGCTCTCGCCCGGCGAGGCGTCTAGCGCCGCAGAGTACCTGGAGGAGCTCGCCGTCTACGGCTTCGAGGTCGAACCCTTCGGGCCGAACTCCGTGAGGATCACCGGCGTCATCTCCACCCTCGCCGGCCGTGACGTCGCCGGCGCCTTCAAAGAGGCTCTCGCCGCAGCGAGGGGGACCGGCCCGGGCCGCCGTCGCGAGGACCACATCCTCGCCACCATCGCCTGCCACTCCGCAGTAAAGCTCGGCGACAAGCTCTCCCACCCGGAGATGGAGGCGCTCATAGAGAGCTGGCTCGCCAGCCGCCTCCCCGCCACCTGCCCGCACGGCCGCTCCATCTGCTTTCGGCTAGGCACCAACGAGGTCGCCCGCAAGCTCGACCGTCATTAGCTCTCCCGCACGTTGCCGATGATGGTCTATCATCGGCAGGGTGGAGGAACATCTCCAAAATGACCGCATCCCGGCGAGCCGAGAGAAGCCGCCGTCTTCCAAAGGTTTCCTCGTCGGCTTCCTTGCAGTCGGAGCGGCAGCCTGCATCTGGGGAACGCTCGGGTTCTTCGCGAAGATCCTGTACGCTGAGGGCGTCTCCTTCGAGGCTCTGGTGGCGGTGCGGGCGTCTATGGGGTGGGCGGCTATGCTGCTCTTTCTGTTGCTGACGCGTGGCGTAAAGAGCTTGCGTGTTGCGAGACGCGACCTCCTCTTTCTCGTGCCCCTGGGGCTGGTGGGGGTTGGGGCTTTCTATCTGCTGTACTTCTTTACGGTACGCGAGAGCACGGTCGGGACGGCGGCTATACTGCTCTATAGCTCGCCAGCGTTCGTGGTGGTTCTTGCCTGGATCTTTTTAAAGGAGACGCTCAGCTTTTTGCGCATCCTGGCGCTTGGGTTGACCTTCGGCGGGATCTTTTTGGTCGTCAGCGGATACGACCCATCCACCCTGGAGGTCAGCCCCCTGGTACTCGCGACAGGCCTCTTGAGCGGCCTCACATACGGGTTGTACTCGATCTTCGGTAAACCCGTGGCCGGGCGCCTCGAACCCGCCGTTATCCTGAGCTACGCTTTGGGCATCGGGGCCGTGCTGCTCGTGCTCGCAGCCCTACCGACCCTTCACACGCTCGCCGGGCTCTCTTCGGGCTCCTACGCCCTGCTCCTCATGCTCGCGACGGTGCATACCGCGCTCGCGTTCGGGCTCTACACGGCGGGGCTCCAAAGGCTCGACGCGGGACAGGCGGCGATCGTTGCGACCGTCGAACCGGTGGTGGCGGGGGCGACCGGCGTCGTACTGCTCGGGGAGGAGTTGACGGCGCCGAAGCTCGCGGGAGCCGTCCTGGTGCTGGCCGGCGCGGCACTCGCCCAGGTAAGGCTCCGAAAGGCGTCCCGGGGGGAGAACGCGGTTTGAATAGCGCCTTTCAGGCGTGTTACGGTGGCTAGTCCACAGTGACGGTTTGGCCCCCGGGTGGCGGAACGGCTACTATACGGGCGCTAATCGCTGGTGGGACGGTTCGGAGGGCGTTACGGTGCTCGCCCGTCCGCCCGGGTTCGAGGAGGCTTGATGCCGGTAGAGTTCGAGGGTAGTGAGGGCTACACCTTGGGGGTCGAGGAGGAGCTGCACATCGTGGACGCAGCCACGGGTGAGCTCGTCCCGAAGATAGAGGAGATAATGACGCGCCTGCCGGAGGACCTCAAGGAGGCCGTCTCCTACGAGCTCTTCCAGTCGGTCCTGGAGATAAAAACCCCGCCTTGCTCATCGGTCACCGAAGCCGAGGGAATACTGCGAGAGCTAAGGAGTCGGGTCGGGTCGTGGGCGGCGGCCTGTGGATCCTCGCTCGCCTCAGCCGGCACCCATCCCTTCTCGCCGTATAAGGACCAGAAGATCACCGCGCAGGACCGCTACAAGCGGGTCATCGAGACGTTACGCTGGGTCGCCGAGCGAGAGGTGATCTTCGGTCAGCACGTCCACGTGGGCGTCCCGGACGAGGAAGCAGTCATCGAGGCCCACAACCGCCTCTCCGAGCAGGTGCCGCTCCTTCTGGCCCTCTCGGTCAACTCTCCTTACTGGCAGGGTATGGACACCGGCTACGACTCCACGCGCGTCAAGATCTTCGAGACCTTCCCCCGCTCCGGTCTCCCCCCCGCCTTCCCGGACTACGAGGCGTTCGAGAATTACGTGGACCTGATGGTCGACTCGGGAGCGATTGACGACTACACCTTCTGCTGGTGGGACGTTCGGCCCCACTCCAGGATCGGGACCATAGAGCTGCGTGTCCTCGACTCCCAAACCAGCCTGAACTACGCCATGTCCCTAGCCGCCCTCACCCAGTGCTTGGTCGTTAGTTTCCTCGCCGGAGATCCCAAAGGCCCTTATAACCGCGAACTCGCCATCGAGAATAAATGGCGCGCCTCCCGTCACGGCCTCGAAGCCGCCTTCTACGACGCCGCAAAAGGGACCTCGATCCCCGCCAGTACGCTCGCCCGCGACCTCGTAAACGAGCTGCGCCCCATAAGCCAGGACTTGGGTTGCGAGAACGAGCTAGAGGGCGTTCTGGAGATAGTCGAGAACGGCACCGGAAGCCAGCACCAGCGCAACGTCTACGAGAACAGCGGCGACTTCCTCGACGTAGTCGCGTATCTTATCGAGAGCACACGCCCCGCGATGGTAGAGAGTCAGGGCGAGGAGCAGGGCTAACTTAGCCGCTTAGCTTCTGTTGTAGGTTTCCCATTCTCGGCGGCTGATGTCGTACCAGATTACGTCGAAGCCTCTCCAGAAAGCCTCGCCCCGGAGAGACAGCCCCGACTTCTCCATCACGCGGCGTGAAGCCATGTTCTCCGGGAGCGTGATGCTGATTATTCGCTCCAGCCCGAGATGATCGAACCCGTACTGAAGGCTCGCCAGAGCGCCTTCGGTGGCGAGGCCCTGCCCCCAGTAGGAGCGGTCGAGCCGCCAACCCACCTCGGTCTTGTGCTCGCCCTCCGGCCAGTCTCCGTGGTATTGCAGACCCACGAAGCCGGCAAACGTACCAGTCTCCCGGATCTCCACCGCCCACAGCCCGAACCCCCGTTTCTCCCAGTGACAGACGAACTTCGCGATCTGCTGCTCGCTTTGCTCGCGAGTCAACGTGCTCGGCAGATACCGCATGACCTCCGGGTCGGCACACATACGGGCGTAGGCGTCGAGGTCCTCGTCCCTCCACGAACGCAGGAGCAGCCGGGGGGTCTCTATCTCGAATGCCACAGCCCCCGGTTCACCTTCTCTCGCGAACCGCCGATGGCTGACAGCTACTCAAACCCCTGCGACCAGATGCGGTCGAGGTCGTAGTTGGAGTACATGCGGAAGGCGACCATGGTCTCGGTGCGGGCGACGCCAGGGGTCTGGGCGAGCTTTTCGGGGACTATCTCGGCGAGCCTCTCGAAGTTCGGTATCCGTACCATGACGACGAGGTCGTAGGGACCGGTAACAGAGTAGACCTCGGTTACGCCCTCGATCCCGAGCATGGCCTGGGCGGCCTCCTGCACCCTTTCTCTCTCCGTCCTGACGAGGACGACCGCCGTCACCATACCCTCATCGCCTCCTTTCGTCCTAGATCCCGAACGTTACCGTGCCCGCGAGGGTGTTGTCTTCTTTTCTCTGCTCGTACTCTACCGGTCCGGCCTCGATGCTGACCTGCGCGGTCTCGTTGAACTCGCCGGGCTTGAATCCTTTCACCTCCACCGTGGCCGTGCCTCCGGGGTCCATGCGCTCGACGGTAGCCGAAATAGCCTGGCGCTCGGCCCTGGTGTTTAGGACGACCTCGACCTGCATCCCGGTCTCGGCGACCTCGCCAGCGTTGGCGACGGTTACGGAGAAGGTCAACTCGTCGCTGCCGGTGAGTACGACGTTTCCACCGGGTAGCAGGGGCTGGCCGGCGAGCTTTACGTCCACGATGCGTACGTCGCGCAAGGCGTTGGGGTCCTCCGGCATGGCCGTTTCCTGGGCGGAGCCGCTCCCCATGCCCAGCGCCTCGTAGTCCATGAACGGCTTCGGTTCGTAGAGGTAGCTCTGATCGCCTCTCTGGCCGGACTCCTTGAGGGCCTCCTCGGAGGCGGGGGCGTAGTGGTCGCGGACGATGGCGTCGCTGAGCTTGTAGTCCCCGACGGCTGAGGAGACGGCCTCCTCGAACTCCTCGCTGTCACCCTGCGCGATGACGGCAAGGTTCTCGGTCGCAGCGGCCCGGATGCCCAAAGCCGTTACCATGTAGTGATGGGCGTCCTCGAACTCCGGCGGCACCTCCTCGTTGCGCAGAGAACCCAGGTAATACTTCTGGCTCTCGTCTGCGGCGCCCTTGATAGACGCTGCGTCGAGGCTCGCGGGGTCTTCGAGACTGGCGGAGATGATGCCCTGCAACTGTTCGTTACCCACGTTTGCCGAGTCGCTGAGGGCGCTATCCGCACCTGTGACGTATTTGCGGATCTGGCTTGACTCCTGGGTCGCTACACAACTCTTGGCGACGAAGAAGATGAAGGCGAAGCAAAGGAGGAGGAAAACTGTGCTCCCAAGCAGCGTGAGCCACGGCGGAAGGGTACGTCCACGACGGAGCCCCGCGGGACGCTCGCGGATGCCGCCCTCTGGCCCCCTGGGCCTGGCGCGGCGGACCGACGGTGCGGACCTGTGGGACCTGCGCTCCATGAACAACTCCCTACACGGAGATCAAAGACCGCCTCCCGCACGGGCGGCGCCGACGATATCGTGGGCGAGGGGGGACTCGAACCCCCACGTCCTCTCGGACACTAGACCCTGAACCTAGCGCGTCTACCTATTCCGCCACTCGCCCGATCCGGCTTCCTCCCGGCGATCACCGTACTGGAGAAACCTTGCGAATTGTATCAAGACGAAACACGAAAGACCAACGCGGGGATCTCCTACAAGCCTCTCTTACTAGATCTAGGAACAAACGTCCCGCCTCTGCGTGGAAGTTCCGATAGAATAATTACCCGTGGCCGAGACGCGTTACATTGGTGGCGGGGGTCCGGGCCAGGGCTGCTACGCGCTCGCGGAGATGGTCGGACGCGGCGGCTTCGGGACCGTGTGGCGAGCGCGCCCCGTGGACGATTCTCCCAAGGGCTTCCTCCGGGGCTTCGGGATCGGAGCGCGAGAGGTAGCCGTCAAGGTCATCCCGGTCTACAGTGCAAAGGAGCGCTCCCGGGCGCTTCGGGAGGGTCAGATCGCCCGGGCCCTCAAGCACCCGAATATCGTCGAGACCAGGGAGGTCATCCCCGGCGACCTGGAAGTGTATCTGGTGACCGAGTTCGTCCGGGGGGTGCCGCTCGACGTCGCGGCCAAGCATTACGACATCCGCGAGGTCATCGACGCCCTCGCCGAGATCCTCGAAGCCCTCTCCTACGCCCACTCTCAGGGGATCATCCACAGGGACATAAAGCCCCAGAACGCCCTCGTGGACGACCGGGGCCGCGTGAAGCTCACTGACTTTGGGGTGGCCTACCGGGCCGGAGACACACGCCTGACCCAGGTCGGCTACGCGGTCGGCACGCCAGGGTACATAGCGCCGGAGATCATGGAGGGCGAAGACCCCACGGAGCTCACCGACATCTACGCGGTCGGGGCGACTGCCCGAGCCCTCCTGTGCTACCAGCCGGACGAGCCGCCGCGGCGCCTCCTCGAGTTCGTAAACCGCGCGACCTCCCCAAACCCGGCCCACCGCCCCCGCAGCGCCGACGCCGCCCTGAAGCTCCTCACCGGTCGCCGCGAGAGCACCGGGGCCACGAGGGAGACCACGAAGAAGAGTAGAGGGCCCCTCCCCGGGAGGTACGCGAACCAGGCCCTTAGGGTCGTGAACGGTCTGGTAGCCGGCTGGCTCGGTTACCTCGGAGCCGGGCTCGTCCTCGGCGCCGCCGAGTCTTTGGGGGTCGCGGCGGGTTTCGGGGTGCTGGGCTATCTGCTGCCACGCCTGGGCGCTCTGGGGGTGATCATAGCCCTCGCCGTTGCGCTCGTCAGGAGCCAGCAGGCGGGCTTCGGTTCCGCCCTGCTCCTGCCTGCGGTTGGGGCTCTGTGGGTTGCGACGGGATCGGTAAGCGGGAATGTGCGCCACCTGCCTCTGGGGCCTTTACTCGCCATCCCCCTCGCCGCCTACGGGCTCGGGGCGGGGCTGCCGATCCTACTGGGGGCGCTGATGCGGCCTCTGGGGGCTGCCCTCTCGGCGGCCGCCGGGGCGTTCTCGCTAATCATCTACGACCTCGCGCGCGAGGACGGAGTTATACCCTATCTAGGTCTCGAGCTCGGCAACCTCCCCGCCGCCGCGGGTCCCCTGGCGCTCCTGGAGCAGGTCAAGGCACTGTTTTTGGCGTACCCCACGCTCATCTTGCTAGCCGCGTTGTGGGGTATGATGGCGGCGGTGATCTCGGCCGCCGAGTGGCTCGGGTTTCCCTTCGTGGGGCTCGTGCTCGCGGTCGTCGGGGGAGTCTTGGGGTATGCGCTCTCGCTCTCGGCCACTCCGGATTCCCTCTCTCAGGCAATGATTTCCCTGGGGTTGGCGGCTATAATATACGGGCTCGTGAAGTATCTCGGGTCCGGCGTCGTTGGGTAGGTATCTTTGGGTTTCCTCCGATCTATAGAGAAGCGGATGCAGTCCCTCGTAGAGGGAGCGTTCGGTCGCGCCTTCAGAAAGCAGGTCCATCCGGTCGAGATCGCCAAGGGCCTCACCAAGCAGATGGACGAGAACCGAATGATCAGCGTCTCCAGGACCTACGCTCCCAATGACTTCACCGTCCACTTGTCGAAAGCCGACTCCGAATCCATTCAGGCCTACCAGAGCGCGCTCAGGGACGAGCTCATCCAGTACGCCTCGACCCATGCCCAGTCGAACAGCTACCACCTCATGACCCCGCCCAGGGTCCGGTTCACCACCGAGGAATCCCTGCGCTTCGGCGAGTTCGGCGTGACCGCCAAGCTCACCGGCGGCGAAGGGCCCCGGGAGAAGGGCGCCCCGGAGGACACCTCGGGACAGACCAGGATCTTCCGCACCGAGAAGGCGGACGGCGGGGATCAGGGTACGGCCGCCATCTCCGCCGAGGAGGCCCGTGAGCACGGGCTCGCGCGGGAGACGATCAGCCTGGTCATCGACGGCGGCAAGACCTATCCCCTGGAGGGACGGGGACCGTGGAGCATCGGGAGGAGCGAGGAGAACGACATCGTCATCTCCGACCCGAACGTCTCGCGGCGGCACGCCCGTCTCTCACGCCTGGAGAACGGCTTTATAGTCGAGGACCTGGGATCGACCAACGGCACCCTCCTCGACGGCGCGCCCATAGACCGCGAGCGCATCGAGGGGGGCGACAAGCTGACCTTCGGGGGGATCACCACCCGCTTCGTCCGCGAGATGGGCGACAGAGCCTCGTCCCGGCGTAGCTCCTCCGGCCACGGTGATGTCGGGCAGCCAGCGCGCAAAGAAGGTCGCGGGGGGCGTTGAGCTGTGCTGGATCTCCAAGTGCCGCTGCTCGCGGCGAAGGCTCTGCTCTTGCTCTTGCTCTTCGCGTTTATCTACGCCGTGGTACGGCGCGGCATTAGCGACCTGCGCTCCGTGCCCGAAGATGAGACCTTTGTCCCGGGTGAGGGCCGGAAATCCGATGTCCAACGCGACGGGGCAGCGATCTATAACGCCAGCCACAACGGATCCTCGAAGCTCGTCGTCGAAGATTCGGACATCCTCGCGCCGAGCACCCCGTTTGAGGTGTCCGGGGGCACGACGAACATCGGACGCTCGTCGTCGAGCGACATAGTCTTGAAGAACGACGACTACGTCTCCGGGAATCACGTCATGCTCACCCGTCACGGCGGGATGCTGTACGTCGAGGACGCCGGCTCCACCAACGGCACATACGTTAACGAGCGCAAGGCCGTCGGCGCCACCCCCTTGAGGAGCGGCGACCGTCTGCGGGTAGGGTCCACGACCTTCAGGTACTCGGAGTAGGCCGTGCTGGTCCTGGAACACCATGGGATGACGGACCCGGGCAAGGTCCGCAAGAACAACGAAGATTCCCTCCTCACCGGTGAAGGCCGTGACGAGACGCTCTTCGTGGTCGCCGACGGCATCGGTGGCTTCGAGGCCGGGGAGGTCGCAAGCTCCCTCGCGGTCGACGTTCTCAAAGGACTACCGCCCTCGGAGTCGCTCGAGGACGCCATCAGGGAGGCCAACCGGCGAATCCTCGCCGCCTCCAGGGGCGACGACAAGCTCTCCGGGATGGGCACGACCGTGGTTGCGGTACGCTTCGGCCAGAAGTACGGGGAGCCGGTCGTGGAGGTCTCGCACGTCGGCGACTCCCGGGCCTATCTAATGCGCGGCGGCGAGCTCAAGCCCGTAACCGAAGACCACTCCCTCGTCGCCGAGTTGGTGCGCAGCGGAGACCTCACGCGCGCCCAGGCCAGCGAGCATCCGCAGAAGAACCTGATCACCCGTGCTCTCGGAGCCGAAGACACGGTCGAGGTAGATACCGCCGTCCTTCCGGTCGAGCCCGACGACCGCTTCGTCCTCTGCTCGGACGGCCTCACGGACATGGTCCCTGAGACCAAGCTACAAGAGGTCCTCGCCTCCTCTCCCGACCCCGAGAAGGCGACTCGCACCCTCATCCGCGCCGCACTTGACGCCGGCGGCGCCGATAACGTGACCGTCGTAATCATCGATGTAAGCGAGGAGGAACCCCCGCCCCCCGAGAGAGGGTCCCGGGGCGGCACCCAGGAGATGAGATCGCTATCCCCTGAAAGATCCAACGGCGGCGTCTCGAGCGGGAGCGACGAGGGTAAAAAGACCCGGAGCCGCAGCGCGGTGCGGAGCAAGAAGAAACGGACGAAGGCCGGTAGATTGGGACGGGTGCTCGGGGCGTTGGTCCGGGCGGTGGCGGTGGCGCTGGTAGTGGCGGCTCTCCTTATGCCCTTCTACCTCTGGAGCTCGAGTCGGTACTTCCTGGGCTTCGACGAGGAAGAGGTGGTGATCTACCGTGGGCTGCCCTACGCGCCCTTTGGCTACGCCCTCAACAAGGAGGTCCAGAGGACGGGTCTTATGCAGTCGGACATCCAGACGCGTTACCAGGACGACGTGGAAAAGCATAACCTCTACCCGTCCGAAGGGGAAGCAGAGAACGTCGTGAGCGACCTGCGGGAAGAGGGGCGGTAGCCCGATGGCCCAGCGCGCGAGCATACCGATGGCCCTCGCCCTCATCATCACCACTCTAGGTTTCGCGACCCTCATCTTCGTGCAGGAGGCCAAGAGTCCGCCCCTGATCTACGGTGCCTACTACGCGGGGACGATGGTCCTGCTCTACCTGGGCGTCAGGGTCTGGCTGCCACATGCGGACACGCTGCTGCTGGCGATAGTCACCCTCCTGACCGGGATCGGGCTCGTCATGATCTACCGCCTCACCTACGAGGTGCCGGGCGTCGAGAACCTCGCCACCACGCAGGCCATCTGGATTCTCGTTGGGAGCGGCGCACTAATGTTCGTAGTCCTCTTTTTCCGCAACTATCAGAAACTCTTCGCCTATAAGTATCTCCTGGCTCTGGCGGCGGTCGTCCTCGTAGCCATGACCTTCACCCCTTTGGGCTACGAGGTCAACGGCGCGAGGCTCTGGCTAAAACTCGGGCCGGTCAATCTCCAGCCCTCCGAGTTCGCGAGGATCGCGCTCGTCGTCTTCTTCGCCAGCTACCTGGCTGATACGCGCGACCTTTGGGCAGCGACGAGTCGCTCTTTTATGGGTGTGCAACTCCCGGCGCTCAAGTACTTCGGACCCGTCGCACTCGTGTGGGCGGCCTCCCTGGGGCTTCTCGTCTTCGAGAAGGACCTCGGGAGCAGCCTGCTCTTCTTCGCCGTGCCCCTTTTGATGCTCTACGCGGCGACCGGGCGCATGGCCTACGTCATTCTCGGCACGCTCCTCTTTGCGGTAGGCTCGTACGCTACGTACCTGATCTTCCCGCACGTGCAGACGCGCGTGTCGGCCTGGCTCGACCCCTGGTCAGATCCCGACGACACCGGGTTCCAGATCACCCAGAGCATCTTCAACATCGCCGACGGCGGCATCACCGGCGCGGGTCTCGGCGAGGGCTTCTCCCAGACCATCCCCGAGGTCCAGACTGACTTCATCTTCTCGACCATCGCCAGCGAGCTGGGTCTTCTGGGGGCGACCGCCCTGATCCTGGCCTTCCTCATCTTCGTGTACCGGGGTATGAAGATAGCCCTCCTTGCCCAAGATGATGGCTCGAAGCTCCTCGCCTTCGGCCTGACGGCCATGTTCGCTCTACAGACCCTCATCATCGTCGGCGGCGTCACGAAGGCGATACCGTTGACCGGTATCACACTCCCCTTCGTCTCCTACGGCGGCTCCTCGGTGGTCGGCAACTTCATCCTTACCGGCCTCCTCCTGGTCGTCTCCGAGAACGCCGGTAAGCAGCAGCCCGCCGAGGAGGATAAGGAGGCGGGGTATGCGGCCGAGAAGGTGACCGCTTGAACGCCCACCTCAGGCGTACCTTCTACTTCTTCGCGGCCTGCTTCGTCTCGCTGGTCGGGATCCTGGCCTACTGGCAGGTCTACGTCCAGGAATCCCTGGCGAACGATCCGTCCAACTCCTTGCAGTCGCGGCGGGTCCAGGCGGTCCCGCGCGGCCTCATCCTCGCCGGCGACGGTGAGACCGAGTTGGCGCGCAGCGAGGAGCAGGACAACGGTACCTACGAGCGGGTCTATCCCGAGGGGTCTCCCTACGCGGGTATCACCGGCTACTGGAGCACCAGGTACGGGGCGAGCGGGATCGAGATCGGGGAGAACAACAACCTCTCCGGCAACGGCGAACCCGAGACCCTGGACGAACTGATAAATCAGGTCTCCGGCGGCCCTCAGGCCGGCAACGACATCGAGCTTACCCTGGACCCCGAGCTCCAGCGCGCCGCCTACGACGGGCTGGCCGCCAGTAGTACCGGGCGTGGCGCCGCCGTCGCCCTGAACCCGAAGAACGGCGAGATACTCGCCCTCGTCTCGTACCCCTCCTACGACCCGAACAACATAGACGAGAACTTCTCCGACCTCATCGAGGATCCGGACCAGCCCCTCTACAATCGGGCGACGCAGGGGCTCTACCCGCCGGGCTCGACTTTCAAGGTCATAACGGCCGCGGCGGCCCTGAAGGAGGGGGTGGAACCGTCGGACAAGTTCAAGGATGACGGCACTTACGAGACGCCGGGCTACACGGTGTACAACTACAAGGCCAAGAGCTACGGGGAGGTGACCTTCCAGGAGGCCATCTCGAAGTCCATAAACACCATCTTCGCCAGGGTCGCCTACGAGTACGTCGGCAACCAGACTCTCTCCCAGACTGCCTACGACTTCGGCTTCGGAGACACCTACGAGGACTTCCCGCTCCCCGTGACCCCGAGCTCTCTGGGCGACATCCCGCCCGAGCAGTGGGCGCAGGGGAACATAGCTCAGATCTCCTTCGGCCAGGGTCCGGTTACAAGCACCGTCTTCGAGATGGCCCAGGTTGCCGGCGCTCTCGCCAACGACGGTAAACTGATGGACCCCCGCCTCGTCCGGGAGGTCCGCTCCCCGGACGGCGTCATCCTCGACCAGCCTACCTCCAGCGTCCGCCAGAACGCACTAGATGAGGAGACCGCCAACACCTTGAGCGATATGATGGAGAACGCCATAGAAGATGAAGAGTCGACGGCCAGGATCCCCGGCGTAAAGGTAGCCGGGAAGACCGGTACCGCAGAGAATCCGACCGGCGACCCACACTCCTGGTTCATCTCCTTCGCCCCGGCGGACGACCCGGAGATCGCCGTCGCCGTCATGGTCGAGAACGGAAACGAGGGCTACAAGCAAGCCCTCCCGATCGCCCGCCGCATGATGGAGACCTACCTCAAGAGCCAGGGCGAGCTACCCATCGAGAGTACGACCGGCGGCGGTAGTACGACCCCCCAGCCCGCCCAGCCGCAGAACGGGAGCACCGTCCCGGCCACCCAGCCCGCACCGCAACCGCAGAATGCGAACCCCTCCCAACCTTTCCGGGCCCCCTCCCAGAGCCCTGTCCGCAACCCCAACCAGCCTCCGTCCCAGCCCCCTAATCAGGCTCCCGGCCAGCCCCAGAACCCTGGTCAAGCTCCCGGCCAGCCACCCGTTCAGAGACCAGGCGGCTGACGCTATAATGCGCTATTAGTTTTGGAACAGCTCGTAGACAACCGTTACCGTGTCGTCGAGCGCCTTGGCTCGGGAGGCATGGCGGAGGTATACCTCGCCCACGACGGGGTCCTTGACCGGGACGTGGCGCTCAAGGTTATGAGCGGGCGCTACGCCGACGATGAGGAGTTCGTCGAGCGCTTCAAGCGCGAGGCCCAGAGTGCAGCCGCCCTCAGCCACCCTAACATCGTCTCCATCTATGACAGGGGCGAGTCCGAGGACGGGACATACTACATTGCCATGGAGTACCTGCCCGGCGGCACCCTGAAAGACCGCATCTTGAAGCGCGGGGCGTTGCCGCCCCAGACGGCGGCCGCGGTGGCGCTCCAGATCGTCGAGGCGTTGCAGGCCGCGCACAGGGCCGGGGTCGTGCACCGGGATATAAAGCCGCACAACGTTCTCGTCACCGCCTCGGGTGACGTCAAGGTCGGGGACTTTGGCATAGCGCGGGCCGCCTCGTCGAGCACGATGACGAGGACCGGCTCGATCCTGGGTACCGCCCACTATATCTCCCCGGAGCAGGCGATGGGCGAGCCGGTCGGCCCGCAAAGTGATCTGTACTCGTTGGGCGTCGTCCTCTACGAGACGCTCACCGGCACCCTCCCCTACGAAGCCGAGACGTCTATCGGCATCGCCATGAAGCACGTAAACGGCCACCTCGTACCGCCCGCGGAGATCAACCCCGAGGTACCGGCAGGCATAAACGCCATCGCCGTCCGGCTGCTCGCCAAGAACCCGGGAGACCGTTATGCTGACGCTGGCGAGCTCATACAGGACCTCGAAAGGGTGCTCGACGGCCTTGAGCCCTTCGCAATTAGCAAGACCCAGGTCATGAACCGCGTAGCGCCCGCGAGCGTGGCCCCAACGCGCGCCGTCCCGCCTCCCCCCTTGCAGGGCGGCAAGCGCGAGAGGCGGCGCTGGCTTCCGGTCCTGCTCGTGCTCCTTCTCCTCGCCCTGCTCGGCGGCGGTGCCTACGCCGCCCTGATGAGTCCGTTGCTATCACCCGAGACGGTCGCGGTCCCGAAGCTTACCGGGAAGACGGTCGCTGAGGCGCGAGAAGAGGTTGGGGAAGACTTCGTGATCGACGAGGGCAACAGGGTGGAGAGCGAAAAACCCTTAGGCACCATCGTAGCGCAAGACCCGGAGGACGGGGAGGAGAAGAACATCAATTCGATCATCTCCGTGAACGTGAGCGATGGCAAGGGAGTGCCGAACGTTAGAGGTGAGCCGCGCCAGGAGGCCAAGGAGACCCTCGAAGAGGCGGGATTTGAGGTCGCGGAGGAGACCGAGACGAGCTCCGTGGTAGAGGATGGTTATGTGATCCGGCAAGATCCACGGGGCGGGCCGGGCGAGACTGCCGAAGCGGGCTCGACCGTAACAATCATGGTCAGTGAAGGACCTGAGACCGTTACGGTGCCCGATCTCTACAACCTTACTCCCGAAGGGGCGAACAGCGTACTTACAGGGGTCGGCCTGAGACTGGGCAACCAGACTCAGCAGGCGAGCGATACGGTGACGGAGGGATCGATCACCTCGCAGAACCCTGCCGCACAGAGCAGCGCCGAGCCTGGCAGCTCGGTGGACATCGTAGTAAGCTCGGGTCCCGAGGAGATAATCGTCCCAGACGTCGTAGGACAGGATTGGGTCACTGCGGCTCAAAGACTGCGGGAGGCGGGGCTGACGGTAAACGAAACCGTGAATACCGTGCCAAACAGTCGGCCCGAGAACGAGGTGGTTAGCACCAATCCTCAGGCGGGCCTTCAGGTTGCCCCAGGAACTTTGATGACCCTAACCACGAGCCAGGGACCGCCACCCCCAACCCCTGCCCAGAAGGCCGAGCCGAAGACACAGCAGACAGCTCCGAAACAGTCTGCTCAGCCCAAAAGCAAAAACGGAGACAGTAAGAGTAAAAGCAAGAGCGAGTAGCGTTTCGATCCGCCCGGTGCTTTTAGGGTTCTTTTAACAGTTCCCGGCGGACGTAGTCTCTGAGAGCAGAGACGGGGACTTGGCGGGGCGAGATCTCGACGAAGCTGTGGCGTCCTATGGCGTTCTCCCGCAACCAGTCCTCCGTCACAGGCTTGGTCAGTTCGGGGTCGTAGCCAGTCTCGTAGTAGAACGTCCGTAGATCGCCCGAGGGCAACTTTACGACCAGTATGGGATAGCGGCCTGGAGAGTAAGCCAGGAGTTTTGCCTCGTTCTGTGGTGTCTCGCTCACGATTCGGGAAGTCTATAGCAATTTCGCATCTCATGAAGTCTCCATAAAGGCTCCCAGGGGGCCCATGATAAAATTTACAGATATGAAATCGCCGGAAAACATTATTATCCGCGAGGGGAGTTACGATGTCAGATCCCATACCCAAAGACGGAGGAACTGAGCCGGATGGTCCGGCTGAAGCCAGCAAGCTCTCGTCCCTCTCTCCACCGAAGGACATGCCCGAGGAGCTCTTACAGCGCCGCCTCGCCAG
>JADDPM010000121.1 GCA_016781885.1 Rubrobacter sp. | reverse complement strand
GTCACGCACGGATGTGAGAAGGCAGCCCCGGGGAGACCCGGCTCCCGGTGGTGCAGCGGGCTCATCGCGTTGAAGAGGTGGGTGACGCCCGCGACCTCTTCGAAGGCCGCGTAGGCGAGGTCGAAGTGAGCGTTCGAGTGGCCAGCGGAGACGGCGACCCCGCGCCCGCCAGCCGACTTCGTGAGCTGCGACGCGCCCTCCAGTTCCGGGGCCAGGGTGAGCATGCGTACCGGTCCGAGGTCCAGGAGCTCGTCGAGGAGGCTCGAGTTGGCAGGGATGATGTGGGCCGCCGGATGCGCACCTCTGCGGTTGGGGCTTATGAACGGACCTTCGAGGTGGACGCCCAAGACCTCGGCGCCATCGGGGATACCCTCGCGTGCGAGGTCGGCGAGCTTCGGGAGCGTCTCGCGATAGAGGTCTCGCGGGGCGGAGATCAGGGCGGGCAGATAGCTCGTGACCCCGGTGACCGTAAGCCCCCTCGACAGCTCCGGCACTCGCCCCGGCTCGGTAGCGACGTCCACCCCGAATGAACCGTTCACCTGCAAGTCCACGAAGCCCGGACACAGGAAGCAGTCGCCGTACTCGCGGACCTCGTCGGCCGCGAGCGTCTCGCGGCTCACGTCCTTTACTCGGCCCCCTTCGAGGAGGACCGTGCCCTCCGACCAGACCTCGTAGTCCGTGACTACGTTTCCACTCAACGCGACGGTCTTCAAGCCAGCATATCCACCTTGTTCGAGGTCTTTACGGTTCCGTTCGCGGCAGTGACTATTGCTACGCGGGGCCGGCGCTCCCTGCCTCACGAACAGCAGACGCCTCCTCGGGGGCGAACTCGTCCACCTTCCCTTCAGGCCGGGCGTCGGGGAGGCGCAGGAGGAGGAAGAGGCCGAGGGCAAGGAGAAGGGCGAGCGAGCCTATGGCTACCCGGTAGCTAACGGTCCCGTAGCCTTCGAGGAGGGTCAGGATTCCGCCGATAATCACCGGTCCCACAATGGCCGAGAGCTTGCTGGTAAGCGCGTAGACGCCGAAGAGCTCCCCGATCCTGTCGGGAGGAGAGAGGGCGAGCAGCATGGTGCGGCTGACGGTCCAGGTCCCACCCAGGGCGCACCCGACGAGCGGACCGGCCGCGAAGAGCATCCAGGGCGCCACCGCCAGGGAGGCGAGGGTGATCGCGGCGAGCCACACCAGTACCACGGTCACGAGGGTCTTCTTCGGGCCGAACTTATCAGAGGCGAAGCCGAATACCAGCGAGCCCACGCCGGCGAAGACGGTCGAGAACAGGAGTAGGGTCTGTATCTGGCCCTGCTCCATCGCGAAGACCTGCCGCCCGTAGAGGGACATGTTGGTGATCGCGGTGTTCGCCGCGTCGGTGTAGAAGAAGGTCGCCAGCATGAACGTCCCGAGCCCCGCGTAGGCCCGCATGTTCTTCACCGTGGAGAAGATACCCTTGTAGACCTGCCCCAGACGCACCGACCGCGGCTCCCTTACGGCCCTATCCGGGACGAAGAGGAAGGCGGGTATGCTGAAGACGAGGAAGAGGACGGCCGTCGGAAGAAAGGCGTTGGAGTTGGGCTCTCCGGCGGTCTCGATCCAACCGCCCAAAGGCCCGAGCAGCGAACGCGCCGCCTCTGGTCCCCCAAAGGTCGCGCCGAAGAACGTCTGCTCTGAGACGAAGAGCGTCAGAACCAGGATGGCGAGTATGGCCCCGGCGTATCCCGCCGCCGTCCCGTAGCCGCTAACCCGGCCCGCCCCCCGGCCGACCGAGACCACGGGCAGTAACGCGTTGTAGAACACGAGCGCCGACTGGAAGGCGACCTCGGCGAGAACGAAGAGAACAGCGCCAATCAATACGCTCCCCGCGAGGTCCAGGCCCGCCGTCAGGAGCACCGCGATCACCGTAAAGATCACCAGATACACCCGCCGCCTCTGCCGGAGGTCCGCCACCGCCCCCAGGACCGGCGCCGTCAACACCACCATGAGGGCCGCCAAGGCCGCCAGGTAGTTCACCACGTCAGAGCCCGCCCCGAGCTCGTCCCCGAACCACAGCGGAAAGAAGTAGCTCAGGATGCTGATCGAGAAGATCGTGTTCGCAAAGTCATAGAGACTCCACGACCATACCGCGAGCCCACTGGCCCGCCCCGGCTCACTACCGTGCCCCTCGGAAGTACCCGTCGTGTCTATATCCGTCATGGCAGCGGCAGTATATAAGAGCGGTTGTCTACCGTAATGGGTCGTTTGGAACTATCTATAGACCCTATCAGCTTCTCTTGCGCTGACAGCTCTCTCGTCCATTCACGGCGCGAGATGCGTGCGTTGAGCCCCGAAAACACTCTTATCGGAAGCTGGCGACGGGAACCCCACTTCTATTTCTCTGGTCCGATGGTCGCTTCCCGGCCTTCTCGGAGGCCGAACCCGAAGTTAGAGTCATGCGGAAGTTTTCTACGGGAGCCCTCTCCGCGCCCGAGCCACCGATCTCGCACCGCACTCGGGGCAGCGCTGGGCTTCTTCGGCGCCGCGTATGATTATGCCACCTGGATCGGCCTCCAGGGACTCTAAGTGAAGCTGCTCCGGAACGGAGAACGAGACGTCGCCGTGCACCGGACTGCCTCAGCCAAGCCCAAGGGAATGTTCCCTGGCGAACTCCTCCGTGAACTGCCCCGCGAGGAACTCCTTGGTCCCGGCCGGTCCCCGCATCCTCAGCAAGACCGGTCCCAGGTCCGGCTCGAAGAGGAGCTCGAATGCGAAGAAGCGGCAGCACTCCCTCTCTGAGGTGACGAAGCGCGTCAGCCTCTTGATCCACTCCTCGCCCCCGGGGAAGACGAACTCGTAGCCGTCCTCGAGTTCCTTCACGTCCTTGCATCCGCTAAAGAGCTCGCGCGAGCTCTCCTCCCGGCGTGAGCTCTTTCCCTCCTCCGAGAGCTCACAGGCGATAGCCAAACGCTTGACTGTACGTCTCGTCTCGGCACTCATGGTGTTTACCTCCTCAGGATAATTGAGCGCCCTTGCGCCCTTACGCCTTGAGGGTAATACTTCGAGCACACTTGAGGTCAAGGCGAAATAAGGAGGGCCGTCCGATGCCCACTCTTCTAACCATCGGCGAGGTCGCCCGGCGCGCGGGCGTGAGGGCTTCGGCGATCCGCTACTACGAGGAAGCTGGGTTGCTAGAAGAGCCCGAGCGCGTAGGCGGCAAGCGCCGCTACGACGAGGAAGTGCTGCGGCGTTTGGCCCTCATCGGGGGCGCCAAGCGCGCCGGATTCACCCTCGGCGAGATCCGCACCCTCCTACACGGCTTTCCCGCCGGGACCGGGGCAGCACAACGCTGGCAGGCGCTCGCTTCGGAGAAGCTAGTTGAGGTGGAGGAGGCGATTTTGCAGCTTCGCGAGACGAGAGAGCTGCTAGAGGAGGCGCTGCGTTGCAAGTGCGCGAGCCTGGACGAGTGCGCAAGGCTGCTATACCAGACATAAACTTGGCCGGGATTACCTTCCCTCTCGGTTCACAGGCGGCAATCCTCTTCACCAAAAAGCCGACAGAACCAAAACTTACATTTTCGCCTGAATTGTTACTATGCTATAGTTGGAACCAAAATCTTGAGAAGGAGCCCGGTCATATGAGATCTACTTCTCAAATCCGGCTTCTCTCCTGCCAAAACGTTGCGCCTAAAGCCCGGCCTGCGCCAAGAGCTTTCAAAGCCCGAGCAGTTGCTCCAGCTTCTTGCGGTCGAAGCCGACCACCACTTCGCTCCCCGCGATGACGGTAACGGGCGTGGTCATCGTACCCATGCGCTCCAATTCGGCGATCGCCCCCTCGTCGTCATCGGCGATGTTCCTGATGGCGAAATCCACACCCTTCTCACGGAGGAACTCCTCCGTCTGCGTGCAGAACATTCAGCCGGGCTGCTGCACGAACAAGACAACGTCTCTCTGCGCCATCGTCAAAACTCCTCTCGGTAGCCGTATACCCCATCGCTTTCGCGGAGAGCATACTACCCTGTTGTCATATACGAGATATTGAATATTTATGGCCCTTCCGAAGCTTGACCGGAAAGACGGTTGCTCTTTTGGCTGGCCGGTTGTTTAGTTTACAAGCTTCTTTCACCGAACGTAACGTCGAGCGTCATCATGGCTGCGAAGCCGACCATGAGCGGTATCGTAGCGAGGTCTATATGACCGCCCTTCTGCGGCTCGGGGATTAGCTCCTCGGCTACGACGAAGATCATAGCTCCGGCGGCGAAGGCCAGGGCGTAGGGTGAGAGGGGCTGGGCGAAGGCCACGGCGACGAGCCCGAGGAAGGTCAGGACTATCACCGAAAAGATCGGGTTCCGCACAAGCGCAAACGGACCGGAGGTAACGAGATCCGTCCTCTTGGTATTGTCTACTCCTATGCGCTACGACGCCCCCATTGCAGCCTACGCCAGGAGCGTCCCAGCGAGGCCCGCGACGAAGAGTGCGAACCCGATCGCGTGTCCTACCTGGCCATCCAGGGCGGTGTCCAGTTCCGATTCCCACCAGGTCCAGTACGGGGGCGGCGATTCCGCGGAGCCCGGACGCCCGCTTATCCCCTTGAAGCCCGTCGAACCCGTCCTCCCGAGTTGCAAGAGAGTCTATCCACTGAAGGCGAACGCCAGGTAGATCAGGTGAAGCGCGAGCGCCCAGAGCGCCATCAGCCGAAGAACGTCTGGTAGAGGAGAAAGACGTTAAGGGTGACGATCAGGGCGACGACGACCATGGCGACGGCGGTCGTCAGGCGGTGGTTGGTGAGCGCGCCCATCACGCCACGGTTGCGGCAGAAGAGCAGGAACGGTATCAGGGCGAAGGGAAGGCCGAAGGAGAGCACGACCTGGCTTATGATCAGTGCCTTGCTGAGGTTAACGCTCAAGGCGAGGATCACGAGGGCTGGAGCCATCGTGACCAGGCGCCGCAAGAAGAGCGGTATCTGGCGGTTGATAAAGCCCTGCATGACTACCTGCCCCGACATTGTGCCGACCGAGGAGCTGGAGAAGCCGCTCGCGAGCAGGGCCACGCCGAAAATGATCGCCGCATTGTCGCTGACGAGCACGCGCAGTTGCTCGAAGGCGAGGTCTATGTCGCCGACATCGAAGAGACCGTTGGCGTTGAAGAGGGCGGCGGCCATGATGAGCATGCTGGCGTTGATTGTGCCGGCTATCGCCATCGCGATCACCACGTCCACTAGCTCGAAGCGGAAAATCTTCTTCTCCTCCTCGGTCCTGCCGACGATCCGCCACCGGGTGAGCGCCGAATGCAAGTAGATCACGTGCGGCATTACCGTGGCCCCTAAACATTACCGGCGGCGAGCAGCACGCTGTTGGTGTCCACGAACTGGGGCGTGAAGAGCCCGGCCAGGATCCTGTCCCCCTCCGGCTCACCGTAGAACATCTGGAAGGCGAAGGCGAGCACTATAACCCCGACCATGCCGGAGATGGCTGCCTCTAACGGCCTGAAGCCCCGTCGCTGCAACTCCAAAATGCCGAAAGCAGCAACCGCCGTCAACAGCCCAGCTGTCAACAGAGGTATGCCGAAGAGCAAATTCAGAGCCAATGCCGCCCCGATGAATCCGCGAGGTCAGTCGCCACATCGCGATGACCTCCGCCTGCACCCACAGTCCCAACGTCACCGGCCTCGGGAACCGCTCCCGGCACACCTCCGGCAGGTTCTTGCCCGTGGCGATCCCAAGCTTCGCCGACATGGACTATATAAGCATCGCCATGAGGTTGGAAGCCAGAATAACCCACAGCAGCAGGTACCCGTACTGAGCTCCCGCCGAGATGTTGGTCGCGAAGGTTCCCGGGTCTACGTAGGCTACCGCCGCGACGAACGCCGGCCCGAGGAACGGCAACAACCCGCGTAGCCCCCGCCGTTCCCCCTTCAGGGACTGATGCGCCGCCCGCACCGTGGCGCTCTCGCCCGGCAAAACGCTCTCGATGATCTCATTTGTGGAACGCTCACTCACGGAATTTGTTCTCCAAAGGACCACGACGATTTTTAGCTAACCCTAAAACTATAACGTAAATATGGGAAAATGACGCTAGACGATGCTCTCTTCGCGTCAGGTCTCATGAAACTCAGGCTCCCGCACCTTAGAGCTTCCGTCAATAGGGAGAAATAGGGAGAGCTTCTGTATGTGCTTCCGTCAATAGGGAGAAATAGGGAGAGCTTCTGTATGT
>JADDPM010000033.1:17317-17559 GCA_016781885.1 Rubrobacter sp. | reverse complement strand
CCGCGAGGTCGCTGGCGGCTACCAGCTGGCGACGAACCCGTCTTGCGCCGACGCCGTCGAGCGGTTCCGCGAGGAGGCCCGCTCGGCCCCGCTCTCGGGCGCAGCCCACGAGGTCCTCTCCTGCGTCCTCTACCTGGGCCCGCTCACCCGCGCGGGCGTTAACGTCGCCCGGGGCGTGAACTCCGATGCCGTCGTCCGCGGCCTCCTCGACCGGAACCTCCTGATCGAGGCCGGACGCGATC
>JADDPM010000033.1:0-17287 GCA_016781885.1 Rubrobacter sp. | reverse complement strand
ACATCACCGAGGACTTCCTCCTAGCCGCCGGCGCCCGGAGTCGCGACGACTTCCCCGCCCTCGAAGATGTCGTGGACGAGGCGGAGATCTTACGCGTCCGCGAGCGCGTAAGCGGCGCCGCCGAACGTTCAGTGGAACCCCGTGATGAGGGAGACGGGTAAAACATGCGTCTCCAGGCTTTCCTCGCCCGGAGCGGGGCCGCCCCCTCGCGCCGCAAGGCGGAAGCCCTGATCTCCGCCGGAAGAGTACAACTGAACGGTCGCACCGCTACTCTAGGCGAGAGAGCCTCTCCCGCCGATAGCATCCTCCTCGACGGTGAGCCCGTCGAGCTCCCCAAAACGCACGCCTACCTCGCCCTGAACAAACCCGCAGGTTACCTGACGACCCTCAACGACGAGCGGGGCCGCAAAGCGGTCGCCGAACTCATGCCTCAAGGTATCCCCGGTCTCGTCCCCATAGGCCGTCTCGACGCCGCAACCACCGGACTCCTCCTCTTCACCAACGACGGACCGCTCGCCCACCGCGTCGCCCACCCCTCCTCGGAGATAGAGAAGGAGTACAAGTTGATCCTGAAGAACCCCGCCTCCGAAGAACGCCTCGCCGCCCTGGCCGCCGGCCCCTATCTCCAAGACGGCAAGATGCTCCCGCCGAAGCTCACCAACCTCCGCCGTGGTCCCGCCCAGACTACCCTGAACCTGACCATCCACGAAGGCCGTAACCGCATAATACGTCGAGCCTGCGAGGCTGCCGGGCTCGACCTGAAAGAGTTGAAACGCGTCCGCGTCGGCCCTGTCAAGCTTGGTTCTCTGCCCGAGGGCCGCTACCGTCACCTAACCCGCGACGAGCTGGCGGGGCTGCGATGAGCGGCGCCTCGATGAGGCCTGTCGCTGGCGTGCCAGGCGTGAACTTCTTTGTCGAAGACGTCCGCGGAGACTTCCCCGAGGAGTTGGAGATAGCCCCGCTCGAACGCCCTGTGAATGCGACCGTCCGGGTGCCCGGCTCCAAGAGCGTCACCAACCGCGCCCTCGTGGTTGCCGCCCTCGCCGACGGCTCCTCCACCATACAGAACCCTCTCATTAGCGACGACTCCTACTGGCTCATGGACGCCCTCGTCCGCCTCGGCTTCCCCGTAAGAGCCGATCGCCTGAAGGACATCACCACCATACAAGGACAAAAAGGCATAATACCTGAGAGGGATGTGGATCTGTTCGTGGGGAACGCGGGGACCGTCGCCAGATTCCTGCCGCCGGTGCTCGCTTTGGGTGAGGGGCCGTACTTGGTCGACGGTGTGCCCCGGATGCGGGAGCGTCCCGTCGAGGACCTGGTGGAGGCGATGCGCCGGCTCGGAGCGGGGGTCGAGTATGCGGGAGAGGAGGGCAGGCTCCCCCTGATCCTGGGCGGCGGAGGGCTACAGGGTGGGGTCGCGAAGGTCAGGGGGAGCAAGAGCAGCCAGTTTCTGAGCGGGCTCCTCATGGCCGCGCCATACGCCGCCGAGGAGGTGGTGCTGGAGGTCGAAGGAGGGCTCGTCTCCAGCCCGTATGTAGGTATTACGGTAGAGGTCATGAACACGTTCGGGGTAGAGGTAGAGGTGGGGGAGGGCTACAGGCGGTTCGCCGTCTCGCCCGACTCCTACAGATCCCGTAGTTACGCCATCGAGCCGGACGCCTCGGGGGCCTCGTACTTCATGGCGGCGGCTGCCGTCACGGGGGGTCGGGTGGAGATACCGGGTCTCGGCGCAGGCTCCATGCAGGGGGACATGAGGTTCACGGAGGTGCTGGAGGAGATGGGCTGCGACGTGCGGATGCACGCGGACTCCGTCGCGGTGCGCGGGCCGGAGCGGTTGCGGGGAGTAGAGGTGGATATGAACCCCTTCTCGGACACCATGATGACGCTGGCCGCCATAGCCCCCTTCGCCACAGGGCCGACGAACATAAGAAACGTCGAGCACACCCGCCACCAGGAGACCGATCGTATAAGCGCCGTGGCTACCGAGTTGACGCGTCTCGGGATAAGGGTGGAAGAGCGGCGCGACGGGCTGCGGATAGAGCCTGGTCCCGTGCATCCGGCCCTCGTGAGGACCTACGGCGATCACCGTATGGCGATGGCCTTCGCAGTAACCGGACTCGTAACGCCGGGGATACGTATACAGGACCCCGGTTGCGTAACCAAGACCTTCCCCGACTACTTCCAGAGGTTGGGCTCCCTGCGATAAAGCACGCGGGCTTTCGGCTATACTCAGCAGCCAATGGGAGGACTCATCGTAGCCATAGACGGCCCCGCCGGGAGCGGCAAGAGCTCGGTGGCCCGGGCCGCCGCCGAACGCCTGGGCCTGGTCAACCTGAACACGGGCGCCACCTACCGGGCCGTCGCCCTCTTAGCGCTCCGCGAGGAGATCGACCTCGACGACGGCGCAGCTCTAGCCGTGGTAGGAGAGCGTATGGACCTCGCGGAGGCCGGCGTCTTTTACGAGGGTGAGCCCATCCCAGACGACGCCCTCCGGGCCCCCGAGGTGGCCGCTGCTGCCTCCAGGGTCAGCGCCCACCCCCGGCTCAGAGAGGTCCTCGTCGAGAGGCAGCGGCTGGCGGCGGAGAAGGCCCCCGGCGGGGCTGTCGTCGAGGGGCGGGACATCGGGACCGTGGTCTTGCCTGGGGCGGATCTGAAGGTATTCCTCTCGGCCTCGCCAGAGGAGCGAGCCCGCCGCCGCGCCTACCAGACCGGACGCGAGGGGGAGTTGGATCGCATCCGCAAAGCCATAGACACGCGCGACAGACGCGACTCCGAGCGCGAGGCATCGCCCCTCGTGCCCGCCCCCGGTGCCGTCGTCCTCGACACCACGGAGCTCTCCCTCGAAGAGGTCGTCTCCCGCGTCGTAGATCTCGCCCGCGAGCGCGACACTACCGGCGACTTCCCAGGAGACGTCTAGAACGGTATGGAGGCCGGGAGGCTAGAGAAGGGCATCTCACGCGGCTTGTCGCCCCGGTACCGCCTCTTCAGGCGCGCTATGGTCCTGCTCGGGTGGATCCTGTTCGGCTTCACGGTTCACGGCGCGGAGAAGGTGCCCAAGGAAGGCCCGCTCATAGTCGCGTCCAACCATCGCCGGTACGCCGACCCTGTTCTCGTCTCGATGGCCGTCCCCCGAAGAATACAGTGGATGGCGAAAAAGGAGCTCTTTACCTCCCCCTTTGACAGGCTATTCTTCTTCATCGGCGCCTTCCCCGTGGACCGCCAGAAAGGCGCCCGCGCCGCGCTCAAGACCTCCCTCGCCCTCCTGGCCGCGAACTGGGCTTTAGGCATCTTCCCCGAAGGCACCCGCCGCAAAGGCTACGACCCCGAAGAGGCGCCCAAGAGCGGGATCGCCATGATCTCCGCCCGCTCGAACGCCCCGATACTCCCAGTCTTCGTCGACAAAGTTCCAAATCCCCTCCAACGCCTCAAGAACACCAAACTCCACGTCTACATAGGCGACCCGATATACCCACATAATACAAACAACGCGAAGAGTGATAAGAGAGAGCGCAGGGAGGTAGCGGGGACTATATTGCGCGAGATCTACGCTCTGGGCGAGGGGCGTAGCGGGAAGGAGAAACCGTGAGCCGCTTGCCGGTGGTAGCGATAGTCGGGGCGCCGAACGTTGGGAAGAGCACGTTCGTGAACCGGGTTCTTGGGCGGCGCCAGGCCGTCGTCGCCGACGAGCCCGGGACGACCCGCGACCGCTCGTACAACCGGGCCGAGTGGGCCGGGCGCGAGTTCCTGATCGTGGACACGGGAGGTATGGAGCCGCTCGCGCGCGGAGGGCTTGAGGCGCTCGTGACGTTGCAGGCGCGCATCGCGGTCGAGGAGGCGGACGCTATCATCAATATGGCTGACGCGCGGCTCGGGGTGACCGAGGCCGACGCGGCGATAGCGCGGGAGATCAGAAAGGCGCGCGCGAAGGTAGTGATGGCCGCCAACAAGCTGGACAACCCCGCCGACGATACGGCTCGCTACCCGTTCTACTCGCTGGGTGAGGGGGAGCCTTACGCCATCAGTGCGAACCACGGGATAGGGACGGGAGATCTCCTGGACGCCGTGGTCTCCCTGTTGCCGGAGACCAGCCCGGAGGAGCAGAGCTCCGGTCCCCCGGGCGTAGCCGTCATCGGACGGCCGAACGTGGGGAAGAGCACGCTCCTCAACCGCTTGTTGGGCTCGGATCGGGCCGTAGTCTCCGAGGTCGCTGGCACTACTACCGACGCCGTGGCCCACGAGATAGAGGCGCCCGGGGTCGGGGCTGGGGAGCGGTTTCTCCTTCTGGACACCGCCGGGGTCAACCGGAGCGCGCGCAGGGCTGAAGGTGTTCCTTACTACTCGACGCTAAAGACCGAAGGAGCCATACGCCGCTCGGACGTCTCGCTGTTGCTCGTGGACGCGGTCGAGGGGCTCGTCGCCGAGGACTTGAGGCTCGCTAGTAAGGTCGAGGAGGCGGGGAGGGCGTGCGGGATCGTAATCAACAAGAGAGACCTGGTCTCGCCGGAGCGTCTGCAAGAGATCGAAGGCTCCCTCTTCGCCAGGATGACGGATCTCAAGCCCCCTGCCATCCCAATCTCCGCCCTGACCGGGGCGGGCACGGAGAACGTGATGCCGCTCGCCGCCCGCCTGCACGAGGCGTACAACCTGCGGCTCCCCACGCACGAGGTCGCGGAGCTGATAAACGAGCTGACCGACCGCAACCCGCCGCCCGGTAACGTAAAGATACGCTTCGCCACCCAGACAGGCGTCGCCCCGCCTCGCTTCACCCTCTTCGCTACCCGCCCCAGGGATGTCCCCGACGGCTACCTGCGCTACGTGGAGAACGCCATACGCGACCGCTACGGCCTCTACGGGGTGAGCGTGCGCCTCCGCCTGAAGAGCAGCCGTTGAAGTCTCCAGGTGATGATCCCGGTGAGCGTTATGAGGACCACGTGCTCGCGCCACGTGCTCACGCCGCCGAAAGTTCCGATCATTTAGTGGCTCTTCACGGTACAGGCGGTGCTGGGGTTGTCCCGCTCGTGTAGGACCGTGCCCTAGCGCTCTGGCTAGCTTGAACCCTTTGGGACCGCTAATAGCGAGGTCAGGCTGGCGGCTCGAAGGCTTTTGCCGGGCCTCCTGTCGGGGCTTTACTCTTTGGTCTGACACGTTGGAGCTTTTAGGAGCCTCACGTTCCAGTGTAAGATAGAGTTTAAGGGAAGGCAGCGACGGACGTGCCCGTGGTGGCGTTCGTCGTGGTGGTTATATACAGACCTGGACTAACCAGGGAAGCAGGAGAGATCATGTTCTATATCGGTCTGGCGCTCTCGCTCATAACGGGCGTCTTCTATCCAGGCTCTACAAGAAGGCTCTTCGGGGGCGGATGTCCGGGGGCCGGGCGATGAAGGCGGTAATCATGGCGGGGGGACAGGGGACGAGGCTCAGGCCGCTCACGAGCGACCAGCCGAAACCGATGATTCCCATCGTCAACGTCCCGTGCATGGAGCACATCGTCAACCTATTGAAGAGACACGCCGTCACCGACGTCGTCGTAACCCTGCAGTTCATGCCAGAAGAGATCCAGGACTACTTCGGCGACGGCTCCGAGTGGGGCATGAACATTAGCTACTCTGTCGAAGATGTCCCGGCGGGCACCGCGGGCTCTGTAAAGCTTGCCGAGGAGCATTTAGCGGGCGAGCGGACGCTCGTCATCAGCGGCGATGCCCTGACGGACTGCGACCTCAACCGCGTCCTCGATTTCCACGACGAGAAGGGCGCCGAGGCGACGATGGTCTTGAAGAGTGTAGAGAACCCGCTGGACTTCGGGATCGTCATCACCGAGGAGGACGGCAGAATCTCGCGTTTCCTCGAAAAACCCGCCTGGGGTCAGGTTTTCTCCGATACCGTCAACACCGGCATATACGTTCTCGAGCCTTCGGTCCTCAAAGAGATCCCGGCAGAAGGCGAGTACGATTTCTCTAAGGAACTCTTCCCCGAGCTTCTGGAGGCGGGCAGGCCGCTCTACGGCTTCGTCACTGAGGACTACTGGGAGGACATCGGGACGCTGGAACAGTACATGAGAGCCCAGCGCGACGTCCTCGACGGCAAGATGAAGAACGCGAGACCGCCCGGGACCCGGCTTCGGGAGAACGTCTACGTCGGCCTGCGGGCGCAGGTGGACGACGAGGAGTTAGAGGGTCCGGTCGTGATCGGGGAGAACGTCAGGGTAGATGAGGGAGCCAGGATCAGCCCGTACTGCGTTGTCGCGGACAACGTCGTCATAGGCGCGGGTGCCTCGGTCGAGAGGAGCGTCATCGCCGAAGGGACTTACATCGGCGAGGGTGCCGAGCTCGTGGACGCTCTCGTGGGCCGTCACTCCTACATCCAGGGGCGGGCTCGAATCCTGGAACGCAGTGCTCTGGGCGATGACGTAATAGTAGGAGAGGGCGCGACCGTCGGCCCGGACGTGAAGGTCTTCCCCCACAAAACGGTCGAGAGCGGGGCGAACGTTACCCAGAGCTTGATCTACGAGACGATGGGCCTGCGCACGGTGTTCAAGGGCGGCGCGGTCTCCGGCAAGTTCAACGTGGATCTCACGCCTGAGTTCACCATCCGCCTCGCTTCATCGCTCGGCACCGAGCTCGATCCCGGGTCGATAGTGACGCTGGGCCGAGACTCTTCCCGCTCCGCCCAAGTCGCCAAGAGAGCGATGACCAGCGCCCTGCTCGGCACCGGTGTGAACGTCCGGGACTTGAGGGCGGCGCACGCGGGCGTGGTGCGTCACGACGTCCTTGCGGGCAAGTCGGTAGCCGGGGCGCACGTCCGGGCCGGTGACGATCCGGACGATCTGGAGGTCCTATTCTTCTCCTCCGGCGCCACCCCGATCAGCGAGTCTGCTCAACGGACCATAGAGAAGGTCTTCGTGCGGGAGGAGTATCGCCGGGCTCACGGGAGTGACATAGGGGAGCTGATCTACCCGGGCCGCGCGGTCGAGCAGTATGTCGAACGCCTCGAACGAGCCACCGACCGGGAGAAGACGAGCGGCGCAACCCTGGTAGTCGACTTCTCCGGGGGAGTCGCCGGGCTGGTCGCCAGCCGGGTCTTCTCCAGGCTCGGCGTGAACGCGGTGGTCATGGAGGGCTTCACCAACGCGAACGTCTCAGGGGACGGCCGCGTCTCCGATTCCGGCGCGCGCTTTACCCAGGCTCTGGACAGGGTAGGGCGCATCGTGCCCACCGTCGGGGCCGCCTTCGGGGCCGTAGTAGGCCCCACGGGCGAGGACGTGCAGTTCGTGGACGACCGGGGAGAGTTCGTACCGCCGGACGTGATGCTCGCGTGCGTCCTCTCGCTCATGCGCCCGAGAAAGGCCGTCCTCCCGATAAACCTCAGCCGACGCTACGAGGAGCTGGTAGAGGAGAACGGCGGGACTCTAGAAGGGAGCCGCACAGGCCTCAACAACGTCGCCATAAAGGCCGCCGAGACGCGGGCGGACGTCGCGGGGCTCGCGGACGGGCGCTACGTATTCCCGTCCTTCCTACCCGCCCCCGACTCTTTCATGACGCTCGCGAGGGCCCTTGAGCTCTTTCGCGAGGAGCCGCTGTCGGGCGTGAGAGCCCGCTTCGGGGAGGTCTTCGGCCACGTGCGGAGGAGGTGCCTCGGATGCCCGTGGGCGGCAAAGGGGCGTGTGATGCGGGGCCTCGCCGAGAAGTTCGGCGGCGACCCGGACGCTATCCTCACCGACGGCGTAAAGCTCAACCTCGATTCCGGTTGGGTGCTCATGCTGCCGGACCCGGACAACCCTCTCTTCTACGTCTACGCCGAGACGGAGAGCGGCGCGGCAGCCAACGGGAGGGATAGCTCCGAGGGGCTCGTCGCCGAGTACGCGGAGATCGTCGAGGCTCTTATAGACGACGAGTAAAGAGAATGGGACACGGAGGCGCCTAAGACTGTACTTGAGGTTCAGGGGAGGTTATACTTCAGGCCATGACGATGGACGAAGATCAACATAGGGGCGGGGACGAGCCCGGAGAGGGTTATGAGTGGGAGGAGGAGCCTGATCTTACATCGGTCTCCAAGGAGGAGCTAAGGGTGCTTTTGAAGGAGTTGGTGGATGAGGAGCGGGCGATAAGCTACCGTCGGCGCGTCATACAGGGCAGGATCGACCTGATCCGGGCCGAGCTAGTCCGGCGCGGCGGGGCTTCGCTCTCCCCGCAAGAGCTTGCGCGTATCCTTATGGACGGTGAGGGCCGGAGCGGGGAGGCCTTTTGAACCGCTGTCACAACTGCGGCCATGAGGTTTCTCCGGATCAGAGGTTCTGCCCGGAGTGCGGAGCCCAGCTCGTCTACTCGCAGTCCACCGTCTCCTACGCCCCTAGCTTCGGCGAGGAGGCGGAAGCCTCTGCCCAGACCCACGACGACGACCCCGAAGGGGCGGCGCTCATCGAACTCGACCAGGTAGAGGGCACGGCGGGCAGGAGGATGCACGATGTAGGCGACGAGCGTGTCACCGTCGGCCGGAGCCCGGAGAGCGACATCTTCCTCGACGATGTAACCGTAAGCCGCGAGCATGCGGAGGTCTTCAGGCGCGAGCAGCCGGGCGAGAAGGGGTTCAGGATACGTGACGCCGGCAGCCTCAACGGCACTTACGTCAATCGGGTGCGCGTCGACTCAGTAGATCTGAGGAACGGCGACGAGATACAGATAGGAAAGTACCGCTTCAAGTTCGTGTACACGTAGTTATTCGTACGCGAGGCGTTAAGCGAGGATGGGAGTAACGGCTTGGACATAACTGACAATAGCGGGCAGAAAGATCATTACACCATAGGGGAGGTAGTGGAGCGGTTACGCAAGGAGTTCCCAACTCTCAGCGTTAGCAAGGTCCGCTACCTGGAGCGTCGGCGTTTGATCAACTTGACCCGCACGCGTGGCGGGTATCGTCTCTTCTCCCCCCAGGACGTGGAGATGCTCCGCTACATCCTGACCCTCCAGGACAAGGAGTACCTCCCCCTAAAGGTCATAAAGAAGCGCATCGAGGGCGGTATGCCGGTCGTCGGCGGGGACTCCGGCGGCGATCTCTCTCGCGTCCTAGAAGACCGCACCTATACCAAAGAAGAGCTCGCCGATGCTATAGAGGCTGAGACGCGCTTCGTGGACGAGTTGGTCTCCGTAGGCGTCATCGGCCGGGGCGGAGAGCTCTCCCAACGCGACGTCGAGATCGCGCGCATGGCTCTGGAGATGTCGAAGTTCTCGATCCAACCGCGCCACCTGCGCGGTATCCTCGCTGCCGTCGAGCGTGAAGCCGCTATGTTCAAGCAAATCCTCAACCCGGAGCTCAGGAGCAGCGACGACCAACGCGTCCAGGACGCCCTGAACAAGGCCCGCCACCTCGCCGCCGTCGACTCTCGCCTCAAGGAGTTGATGATGGCTAATGCCATAGACAGCTTCGCCTGATGCCAGAGAGCGCCCACGCCTCCCTCGAAGAGATAAAACGCTACATCCGAGAGGTGCCCGACTTCCCCGCAAAGGGCGTCTCTTTCAAGGATATAACCCCCCTGATCGAAGACGGACCCGCCTTTTGCGCCGCCGTGGACAGGATGGCCCAGGCCACCGAGGAGCTAGAGTACTCTCGCATCCTCTCCGCCGAAGCCCGCGGCTTCGTCTTCGGTACCGCGCTGGCCTACAAATCCCGAACTGGTCTCATACTGGCTCGCAAGCCCGGCAAGCTCCCCCGAGAGACCATCTCCGCCTCCTACGACCTGGAGTACGGCTCTAACTCCTTAGAGATCCACGACGGCGCCATTACCGAGGGGACTCGCGTCCTCGTCGTCGACGACCTTCTGGCCACCGGCGGCACCTCCCGCGCAATGTGCCAGCTCGTCGAGAACGCTGGCGGCATCGTAGCGGGAGTCGCCTTTCTCATAGAGCTCTCCTTCCTCCGTGGCCGTGACCTCCTGAGTGCCTACCATATAACCGCCCTCATCTCCTACAACGGCGACGAATAGAACCAATGAGCGAGGCCCTCCCAGAACCTCTGAGAAACACCCCGCCTACTATCACCTCCCCCCCAGATGCCGAACGCCTCCTCTCCGTATACCTTCGCACCCTCAACAGCCCTACGACCACAAGAACTTATAATACAGAGATACGTATGTTTCTGAAGTTCCTGGAGACGAACCTGGGCACTGAATCAGGGCGTGGACTGGAAGAGATAACGGTCGAGGACCTGTCGTTATACAGGGAGCACTTGCTAGGCACGTATGCGCCGGCCACGGCGGCCAAGAAGTTAGCGGCTTTGAGGAGATTTCTGACTTTCACGTACATGGGCGGGGTTACCGGAGTCAGCCCGGACGCATTGCGCTTCTTTGCGAAGAGCCCGAAGGTTGGCCAGGATCCCTCCTACAACGTCCTCACGGAGGAAGAGCTTGGCCGGATGCTCTCCGCCGCTCGCGCCGGTAGCTACCGGGACTACGTTCTCCTTGCGGTGTTGGCCGGCGCCGGTCTGCGCGAAGCCGAGATCGTGAGCCTCAAGATAGGCGACGTAAGGGAGGTAGGTGAGGAGCAGGTTATAGTGCGCGTCATAGGAAAAGGCTCGAAGATACGAGCCGTCCCCATCTCTCCAGATCTCTGGCGTCTCGTCCAGCGCTACGTACTTCTTACTGGCCGTAGCCTGACCTCACACGCCGACGCACGAAAGCCGCTCTTCGTCTCCCGTGAGGGAGGGGGGGAGAAAACCCTCACGACCCGAGCAGTCCGCTATATCGTCAAGAAGTATGCCAACTCTGCCGGAATAACCAAGGCCATCTCCCCGCACTCCATTCGTCACACCGTCGGCACCAATATGGCAGTAAATGAAGCCCCTCTCCTCGTCATCCAACAGTTCCTCGGACACGCCGACCCAAAGACAACCCTCCGCTACATTCGCCGCGCCGAAGAGCTTGCCAGCAAAGCTTATACTTATAATACACTTCCCTTATAGAGTATACAGAATAGGAGTAGGTATGTATGTTTGCGTGCTATTCCTCTAATTAGAGGAATAGCACGCACCAGATGCTTTCATCGGGTACTCTCTGGGACACCCACCATTGGGCATCAGAGGTAGGGGGCTATCATCAGGACCACCAGCTTGGAGGAGATTACCCCCGGAACTCTGATTATTGAAAAAGGCGCTTTCATCGCAGGCAACACCGTTAACGTCGGAGTCTAGCTCGTCGCCGAAGAGGATCTGGTCTAGCTCGAAGATCTCCTGGGCCTCCTGCTGGCTCTCGAAATCAGTGCATTGGACATCGCCATACTGCTCTTGGAGTTGCTGTACCCTTTGGTCAGCCTGGCTAGTGCGCTGGTTGCCGGAGGACTGGGCCATACGTTGAGCCGAGATCTCCTCTACATCATCGGCCATCGAACCGCTCTCCCAGGCCAGGCGTCCTACTACACCCCCTGCTATCACCAGGGCCACGACACCACACATGATGAGCATTCTAAAAACTCTCCCCACGGCTACTAAACCCCTCCCTGTTTTGCGAACCTCTAGCTAGAGCGTATGGTGTTAACGGGACGCAGCGTAGCAGCCATCTACCTGCTCCACCGGAAACTCTTCTGGGCATCCGCCTCGCGGCATCTTCGGCAGCGGACCCTCCGCTGGCCCACCGGCCTCCATCAAAGAACTGTCCGGAGGAGGCGACCCGCTCCCGGAAGTCTCGCCAGAAGAAGGGTTATTATTCTGGCCGGAAGGCTGGCTCCCGCCCGGATCGGAGGGCTGGCTCTCGCTCGGCGAACGGCTCGAATCGGAGGGGCGGCTCTGGTCACCCTGAGAAGCCGCGCGAGAGGCCTCTATCTTTCCTGTTCCGCCCCTGGGGTCCGCGACCACCCACACAACCCAAAGAGCCATGACGCAAGTCAGGATAAACCCCGCAAGCGCTAACTTCACAGGAAAACTCGTGCACCGCAACATCGATACCCCCCTAAACTTCTTCTTTGTCTCAAGTCATTGTAGGCTAGTTATCGGGATTTGGCAAAGCGGAACCATGCTCTCATTTGCCTGAAGGAAGGCAAGTCTATCCATTATCGAACATCGAACTTGTGACGCCCTTAGTTTCCGAGAATTCCACTTATCGGAAACTGAGGGGAGACAGCAGTGTTCAGATACTCAGCCATGCAGGGAGTATCTGAGAAACAATTCTCTGCCTGAAAGATGTATCGAGATGGGGTTCAACTGAGCGGTTTTGTCAGGGTCGAGGGCCAAGCCTTCTAATATGGTGAGCGAGCCAGATCCCTCTCCTTTGCCTCCGAGGAGCTTGGGAGATAGCGTCAGAAAAAGCTCGTCAACGAGACCCTCAGTTATCAGGGCGTGGTTTAGTGACGGGCCGCCTTCTACGAGGAGTATGCCTACGGCGTGCCGCTGCTTTAGGAGGCTCAAAGTCTCCAGCAAGCTCGCCGAGGTTTCGACGGAAGCCCGTCGAGAGAGCTCGGTAAGGCGGGAGCACGGAGTTGCGGGAGAGGTGAAGATGAGAAGGTTATCTGGAGAGGTGTTTAGTAGGTGTTGCGTTAAAGGGATGTTGCCCGATGTCGTAGCTACAACAGCCAAAGGTTGTGGTTTTAGACCACGCGAGGCGCGCTCCAGGGAGAGATCCTCGGGAACATCCAGCGTGAGCTTCTCGGCACGCAAGGTGCCGGCGCCGATCATCACAGCGTCTGCGCGGGCCCGAAGGTTTCTCATGATGGCGCGATCCGTTAGGCCTCCTATCAAACCAGCTTTCCCCTCTACGACCGCTTTACCGTCTAAGGAAGAGACCATATTTAAAAGGACATAGGGTCTCTCTCTGCGCTCTGGGAAAAAGACATCTCTGTAGACATCCTTTAACGTCAGCCTGACGGCTGGTTCAGGAAAGAGCCTCAACACCTTGCGGTCAGGCTGTTCGGTAATCGGCGTACCTTTTAACCTGAGGTTTGGGGAGAGTAACGTCCAGATCTATACCCTGCGTGGTGTCGTTGCGAGCGTGTATCTCCGCGTTGCCGTAGAGACTGCTCACGAGCCTGTGCTCGGCGTGCGGGATGAGGAGCCGCATACGCACCCTGCTCCTCGCGAGTGCTTCGTTTATAGCGCCGAGCAGAGGACTTGCATCCCGTTTGGCGCTCATCAGTATGCATTCAGGGTAGTTACTCCTAAGCTCGCGACGCCTATCTTCGGCCAAGGTGTCAGACTTATTCAGACAAAGCACGGCTTCATGGTGTCTTTCATCTCCCGCATCTACATCAGTGATGGTCTCCGCCAGCGTCTCCTTGACGGTTCGTATCTCCTCTTCCAGACTCTCACTGCCGGCGTCGGCACACAGGACGATGATATCGGCGTCGGCGGCGGCCTCTAGCGTGCTCGCGAAAGAATGCACGAGTTGGGTGGGCAGCTTTCTTATGAAGCCAACGGTATCGGTTAAGACGAAGTCGGGCCGAACCGAGGATCTGCCATTCTTGTAGTTTTCATGGTCGCCAGACACGAGCCGCGTGGTGGTCTCCAGGGTCTCGAAGAGCCTGTCTGCCGTCGAGCGGCTTTCACCGCTCAGGGTGTTTAGGATAGTGGTCTTGCCAGCATTCGTATAGCCTACCAGGGTGACGCTCGGAGGACCCTCTCTCTTCAGGCGCGCACCGCGAACTCTACGGGCGGACCTCTCTTCTTGCAGCTTCTTGCGAATTCTCTCTATCCTCTCGCGGATCACACGCCGGTCGTACTCGAGCTGCTGCTCACCCGGCCCCCTGGTGCCGACACCACCGCCGAGGCGGCTTAACGCCGTGTTCCGACCCTTAACCCTAGGCAACCGGTAGCTGAGCTCCGCAAGCTCTACCTCGAGCCGGCTCGCCGCGTCGCGCGCGTGCGCTTCGAAGATGCGTATGATGAGTAGCGTCCGGTCCAATACCGGAACCCCGGCCACCTTCTCCAATATCCTCGCCTGCGCAGGCGAGAGCTCGTCATCCGTTACTACCAAGCCCGCGCCGGTACGCTCGACTAACTCCTTGAGCTCTTCGCGCTTTCCACGCCCCACGTAGCCAACACCGTCGCGCCTGCCCTGCTCCAACACACCAACCACCCCGAGACCCAACGTCTGAGCAAGCCTGCCTAGCTCCGGTAGCTGGCGATCCTCCCCAGCAGCGACCAATACCGCTTTGCTCTCGGACTCCTGCCCCACTATCTCCTCCGTCATGCCTCTATTATATCATGCATTGTATGTTTAATATTCAGGTCTTTAGCGTCTTCAACGATCAGGGTTCTAGTCTCTTGCGGGAGGCTACGGACGAGCTTGTCGAACCAGCGAATCTGGCGCCGGGCCAGTTTTCGGGTGCGGGTAGCGACTGTCTGTTCGGCCTCTTCCCGAGAGAGGTAGCCCGAGACATGGAGGAGCATCTCTTTTACCCCGATAGCTTCGCGAACCGAAGGGTTTGGGAATATATCAGAGGCCGCCAGCGCTTTCGCTTCTTGCTGGCCTTCCCGGGCTATCCTGGAGGAGCGAGCTCTGATGTTGTGGTCTAAGTCGAGCCTCTGGGGGCGTATGTAGACGAGCGCGGTTCCGTAGCGTGGTTTGCCGGACCAGATGGAACCTCGCTCCCGGGCTCCTGCTATGTTCAGCTCTATCTCCCGGGCTGCGCGTCTGGGGTTATCCGCTCCGGCGGCTATCCTCTCAGCCCGGGCGCGTATCTCCGGCGATACTTTAGGGGCGAGTGGAATACCTAGCAGGATCGCGTTCAGATACATGCCGGTGCCACTATCGAGAACAAAGGGAACCTCCGCTGGCAGGGAGGAGATAATGGCTTCCGCTCTCTGTTTGTGGCTTGCGACGGTCCAATCCTCGGCCACCGAGACTATGCCTGCTAGCTCCGCGGGACGTCCGCGGAGCTGGTTGGTTATCAAGGGTATCTCCCTGTATACCTGCATGGAGTCGACCAAGAGTGTGGTTGCCCATGCTCCGCAGATCCTCGATAGCTCTTCCGCGAGGGTGTCAGCGAGATCGCTCTTGCCGGCGGCGGTTGGGCCGCAGACGACGAGGGCCTTGCGTCGTGAATTGGCCGTCAGCGCGGGGGGCCGGATGGCTCGCGGGCGTAGAGAACGTGAGGACCTGCGGACTCTATTTTCGCCGTTATATACCTCCCTGCGGTTGTGTTTGTCGGGACATGTACGGCATGCCCGCTCCAGGTCTCGCCTACCGCTTTACCGCCTCCGGTGCGACCGTAGCGTATGTAGATCTCCTCGACCTTACCGACCTTTGTCTGGTTCCGCCTGAAGGCATTCTGTTCAACCGCCCGTAGGACCTCCATGAAACGTCTCTGGGCCACGCCTTCGTGCACCGTTCCAGGCATTTCCGCAGCCTCAGTCCCCCGTCTCGGAGAGAACTTGAAGACGTAAGCCGAGTCGAAGGCGCAGTCCTCAACGAGCCTCAAGGTCTCCTCATGATCTTCTTCGGTCTCGCCCGGATGACCAACGATTAGGTCCGTAGAGAGCATCCCGTCCGGCACGGCATCCCTGAAGACCTCGATCTTTTGCCTGTACCGATCGGCCCTGTACCCTCTGTGCATCATCTTTAACATCCGGTCCGACCCCGACTGCACCGGTAGGTGCAGCTTCTTCACCAACGTTTCCTTCTCGCCGATGAGCCTGAGCGTCCGATCCTCCATGTTCGACGGATGGCTCGTCGTAAACCAAACCCTCGGCGCCTCCTCCGACACACGCTCCAAAAGGTCACAGAATCTCTTGCTATCCTCCCCGCGCCACGCGTCCACGGTCTGCCCAAGCAACGTCACGTACCGCGTGCCGCTCCCGACCAGCCGCCGTACCTCCTCCACCACGTTCTCCAACGGCCGGCACATCATCCGACCCCTCACCGACGGAACCACGCAGTAGCTACACTGGTAGTTGCAGCCGGTCATTATCGTGACGAATGCCGAGTGCTCGCCCTCTATTCCTTTTAGTTCCGGTGTAAAAGTTTCGTCCATCCCCGGTAACCCGACAAACTTTGCTAGTTCGTATGTATTATGGGTAGCCAAAATCAAATCTATATCATAGGTCTTCTGAAGGTCCGCGGACTCGCCCGCGGCGCCGATGCAACCGGTTAGTGCGACCTTCTTGACACGGCCTTCTCTCTTGAGGCGGTTTAACTCGCCGAGGTGTCCCTTTACGCGGTCCACGGCGTTCTCGCGGACGTAGCACGTGTTGAGGACGACAAGGTCGGCGTCCTCGTAGCGTTGGACTTCGGCGTAGCCGGCGTCGCGGACCATCCGGCGCATGCGGTCGGAGTCGTGGACGTTCATCTGGCAACCGAACGTCCTTATGCACGCCGTCTTCGACGCAGCGACGGGGGGAGCGGAACCGTAAGAGGGTCTCCTGCCGAGGGCAACCGGGACGGAGTGATTGGCGTCATTTCTTGCGTTCGTGGTACTACTCATACTCTTCCTCCGGCTCGTAGACGAATGCTCTCAGGACGACCTCGCCAGGGCGCCTCTCGAACTCTATCTCCGCGAGGTCTAGATAGCTGGATCTCGCGGCCCGCCGTAGCACGGTACGTATCTCCGCAAGTTCCTTCGCTCCAACCCAGAGTATAGGTCCTCCAGCCCCGTTCCGCCTGGTGTTATTGCGTCTCGCACGCCCTCCCCTCCCGCCAGCTACCACCTCCCCCGCCGCCGGAACCTCCCCGGAGACAACCCTCCGCACCGTCCTCGAAGACAACTCTAGCCCGAACCGCGTCGCCTCCCCCCTCACCAGCTCTATGTCTTTCGCGCTGCTACCCTTATCTGTCTCATCTAATTGTATTATATGTTTTTGAAGGAGTCGTGAGGTGATGCGGGCTGGCGAGCCGTGGTAGAGGCGTCGGGACGGGTTGTGGGAGGCGAAGTTAGCGAGAGTAGCGAGGAGGTTGGTATTGGAGGGGCGGGTGTTGGATTGGAGGCTTTTTTCAGGGAAATTGTGGGTGTCGAAGACGGTCTTTATAGCGGTCGGCGAGGAGATGGAGAAGACTTCGGCGGTGAGGGCGGCGTTTTTTACGTGGTAGAGGGAGAGGCCGGCTCCGTGGGGGGATTCCCCATCGTGTACGGGGTCGAGGTGGCGGGTGGTAACGCCGGGCTCGAAGACGAGGTGCTTGTGAGTGTCGGGGATCCCGCAGCCGTCGTCTATTACGACCAGATGCCGGTAGCGGCGCTCTTTGAGGGAGGAGGCTACATAGATGTTGTTCGCGCCGGCGTCGCGGGAATTACGCAGGAGCTCGTGGAGGGCATCCTCGACGGAGCGGAGGTGGCGAGGGCTGCGACGTGCGCCTTCCGTGCCGGTAAGGCGG
>JADDPM010000264.1:1355-1647 GCA_016781885.1 Rubrobacter sp. | reverse complement strand
TTTTCGGTAGCGATCTCCCTGACCCGGTCCGCCAGCTCCAGGTTCTTCCTGAAGTTGTCGCCTTGAAAGCGGGGCGACTGGCGACGCAGATCGTCGGGGGCCAGATCCTCGAAGCGCCGGATCTGGCCGCTCAGGAAGCCGCGTCCCAAAGGGGAGTAGGCGACGAAGCCGATCCCCAGCTCGCGCACGGTCGGCAGGACCTCGTCTTCCGCGTCCCTGCTGAAAAGCGAGTACTCCGTCTGCAGGGCGCTTATGGGGTGCACCGTGTGGGCCCGCCTTATCGTCTCCGGGT
>JADDPM010000264.1:0-1134 GCA_016781885.1 Rubrobacter sp. | reverse complement strand
CCGAACTTCGTCGCTAGCACGACCCTTTCCCGGCGATCGGCGATCGCTTTGCCGACGAGCCTCTCGTTGGTGAACGGGCCGTACACATCGGCAGTGTCCAGAAAGGTGACGCCCAGGTCTATGGCGCGGTGGATGGTGGCTATCGACTCGTCCTCGTCCGCGGTGCCGTAGAACTCGCTCATCCCCATGCACCCGAGACCCAGTTCCGAAACCACCAATCCCTGCCCGCCAAGGCCGCGCTGATCCATCTCGTCCTCCCTCTGCTAGAGTGCCCACACTTTTCGTCGGGCTATCACCGTTAGTTGGCTCGGCCCCCTTACCCTTTTCACGTTCCCCTAGTAGCCAGTATCCGTTCCGAACACCGCCACGCGTTGGCCATGATCGTGAGCGTCGGGTTAGCGCCGGTGGAGGTGGGAAACGGGCTGCCGTCGAAGACGTACAGGTTCGGCACCTCGTGTGCCCGACACCACCGGTCCAGCACTGAGCGACCGGGATCCTCGCCCATGCGCGCCGTGCCGTGTTGGTGAGCACAGTTGCCGGTGATTCGGTCTACATAAACGGGAAAAACCTTGCTCGCGTTCGCCGCTTCCAGGATCTCAGTCGCCCGGTCGACCGTCCAGCGGGCCAACGTGATGTCGTTGGGGTGGGCGTGGTGGGTGACGCGCAGAGCGGGCACACCCCACGCATCTTTGACGTTCTCGTCCAGGTCCACCCCGTTGGATTCCTGCGGTAGGTCCTGCACGAGAACACCCACCTTCATACTGTGGTTGAAGTAATCGCGGTCGGCGTCCTTAGCTTGTTGCCCCCACATGGGACGTCCGGGATAGGTGAAGTTGATCGGGTGGCCGAGCCCTGTTGCGGAGATAAGGCAGCCGAGGATGTGTCCTCTGTTTTCGTCGCTCTCGTAGAATTCCGCCGAGCCACCCCCCTCGTACGCACCCGCCCATCCGTAGATGGGCTCGTTCTCCCGGTCGAACAGACCTATCGCGAAGGTGTACTCGTGGAGGGTGAGGTTACGACCGACCAGTCCGCTCCCGTTCGCGATGCCCTCAGGGAAGAGGTTGGAGGTCGACAACAGCATCAACCGGGCCGACTCCATGGCACCACAGGCCATGATCACAGCCTGGGCCTCCT
>JADDPM010000263.1 GCA_016781885.1 Rubrobacter sp. | reverse complement strand
CTAGCTACCATGTGCATAGGGGTAGGGCAGGGCATCGCCATGGTCGTCGAGAAGGCGGCCTGAAAGAGAAAGGAGAAAGAGAATGAGTCAGCAATCCCTTAGGGGGGGCGTTGATGCCAACTGGGAAGATTCCGGGCAGCCGCCGTACCTCTACCCGGACTACGTATCGACGCGCCTAAGAGCGCCGAGTAAACCGCTCATCATCCTCCCAAAGACCCTCTCGGACACGACCGGGCCCGCCTACGGACGCGGTCCGGTAGGGGAACTTGACAACGACCTTACCCGCCAGCACCAGGGTGAGCCTTTGGGGGAGAGGATCATCGTCACGGGGCGCGTCCTCGACGGCGACGGTCGTCCGGTCAGGAACAGCCTGATCGAGATCTGGCAGGCCAACGCCGCCGGGCGCTACATCCACCAGGTGGACCAACACCCGGCGCCGCTAGACCCGAACTTCAGCGGCGCGGGCCGGTGCCTCACGGACGATGAGGGCCGTTACAGGTTCGTCACGGTCAAGCCGGGGGCGTACCCGTGGAAGAACCACTACAACGCCTGGCGTCCGGCTCACATACACCTCTCGCTCTTTGGGCCGGCCTTCAGGAGCAGGCTCATAACCCAGATGTACTTTCCCGGCGACCCGCTCTTCGGTCAGGACCCGATCTTCCAGTCGGTGCGCGATCCCAAAGCCCAGCAGCGCCTGATCTCCACCTTCGACCTCGAGACGACCGAGCCGGAATGGGCTCTGGGCTACAAGTTCGACATCGTGCTTGAAGGAAGAGACGCGACCCCGAGGGACGGCCACAAATGATGCCGACGTCTAAGCTGGATCTCACGCCCTCTCAGACCGTGGGGCCTTTCTTCCACGACGCGCTCCTCGCCGAGGATCGCTCCGAGCTCGTACCGCCGGAACATCCCGAGGCCATCAGGATCGAGGGCACGATTTACGACGGGGCGGGGGAGGTCGTAACCGACGCGATGGTCGAGATCTGGCAAGCCAACGGGGCAGGCCGGTACAACGATCCCGCGGATGACCGGGCCCTGCCGCTCGACGAGAGCTTCTCCGGCTTCGGACGTTCCAAGACCGTAGACGGGGGCCGGTTCTCCTTTACGACCGTCAAACCCGGACCCGTCCCCGGCCCTGACGGCCGGATGCAGGCCCCACACATAATGGTCTCGGTCTTTGCGCGCGGCCTCTTGAAGCGCGTGGTGACCCGCATCTACTTCCCAGATGAAGGAGAGGCGAACGCCGCCGACCCTGTCCTCTCGTCCATCGAGGATCCGGAGTTGCGAGAGACTCTGATCGCCCACGACGAGGGAGGGCGTTTGCGCTTCGACATCCATATGCAGGGCGACCGGCAGACCGCCTTCTTCAGGTGCCAGAGATGACCGGGGAGTTGTTCAGGCCGATCTTCGTCCCGGACAGGTTCCGCGAGGCCGTCTCGGGCAGGGCGTGGCTTCAGGCGATGCTGGATGCCGAGGGAGCGCTCGCGGTTGCTGAGGCGAGGGTCGGCCTGATCCCCGAGGAGGCCGCCGAGGCTATCGCCTCCCGCTGTGACGCGCGCCTCTTCGAACCTGAGGAGATCGGTCGCCGAGCCCTCGCCGAGGGCAACCCCGTTCCGTCGCTCGTCAGGGCGCTCACCGAAGCCGTCGCCGAAGTCTCTGAGGACGCGTCTCGCCACGTACACAAGGGCGCGACGAGCCAGGACATCACTGACACCGCCACGATGATCGTCGCCCGACGCTCGCTGGATCTGATTCTCGCCGAGGTGGATGGCCTCGCTGTGGCTTGCGCCCGGCTTGCCGAGGCCCACCGGGACACCCTGATGGCGGGCCGAACGCTCATGCAGCAGGCCCTCCCGACG
>JADDPM010000262.1 GCA_016781885.1 Rubrobacter sp. | reverse complement strand
AGCCATGCTCTCACCCTACCCGATGGCCGGTTTTGTTAGACGTATTAAGGGCCCTGAGCTTGCAGCCGTGCAGTTCGAACTCGCGGCGCAAGAGGTACGTGTAGGCGGGCTCTCTCGAGAAGCGATCCCGGTCCTGGGCCAACACCGCCGTGATGCCTCCGGCAGCGACCAGATCCCTGACCCGGTCCATCCCCGGACGATCGAGACTCGCCCCGCTCTGGCCGGGGTCGGTGATCTCCTCGACGACCTCGTAACCCTCCTCGGCAGCGTAGGCCCGAAGCGCCTCGAGCTGCTGCGCTACGGAGTGCCCTTTTTTGGCCTGCCCACCCGTCGAAACCCGGCTGTAGAGGATGGCCCGCCGTGGGCCGCCCCGGCCTTCGGTGCCCGACACTCTAGCCCGCCCGCTTGAGGAGGTCCCGGGGCTCCACCCCGAGGACGCTCGCCACCTTCCGGATCGTCCCGGGACGCGCCTCACGGCCGTGCTCGAGCCTCCAGACTGTCGTGTGGGTGAGCCCGGCCATGCGGGCCAGCTCCCTCTGAGAGAGGACCTTCTCCTCCCTGAGATTTATCAGCCTGTCCACGTCCACCTCCATGCTCGTAAAACTACAACAAGACCACCACGTGTGCCAATATTATATCGTAATTATATCAAAGACGCGGAGCGTACGACCGGTGAGATGTGGCCGCGCGGACAACATACCCGAGCGGAAACCCAGGAGCTTCTAGGTTACGTCGACGCGCCACGATCCTCAACGCCTACAGCCACGCGATCCCCAGCTTACAGGGTAAGGCGGCCTCGGCGATGGAAGAGGTTCTGGCGTAGGACATCAGAGACAGAGGATGAGAGGGGTCCGGGTTCTTTGCCCGGGCCTCTTCACAACACTCCTGCCTGAGTAGTTCCAACCTGGTCAGTCCGGATATCCTAACGGTGTGGTCGGCAGCAGCTCATCCGGTGGGGGAGAGGAAGAGGGCTTCACGGGTAGGGCTGCCATAGGCTACGACCACGGCTACGACAGAGGTCTTCTACCTAGGTCTGGCCCTCGACGAGAGGTACGTGTAGGGCTGGGTCGAGGGCCGTCTGGAGAGGATCGGTGAAGACGAGCCTCACGAGGAACGGCTCTTCCGTGATCTGTGGGAGGATGAGACGCAGCGGGAGGTGGTGATCGAAAGCCTACAGGCCGACTGCGACATCAGGACGGGGCGACCTCAAGGTCACTGATCCTCGTGCCGTAAGTCTTGTGGTCACCTTACGGAGCGTGAACGAGGGTAAGTTAGGAAAACTAAACTGTTATCATTTACATAGAAGATAGAGTGTCCAGCGATGCTCCTTATTGAGATCTGGTGAGGTAGGGGAGTGTAGGCTGGGCGGTTTTAGTGCCCGTCTTCGGGTTCTGGGTACCGCCTCCGGAAAGTCTAGAGGGGAGGTGAGTTGTTGCCTTATGAAGATTGAAACCATAAGCGGCTTCGACCATCACTTCGACTCCGTATTCCTCGGCTTCGTCCGCGGCAAACCTCACGTTCTCACGCGCCAGCTCCAGTTGCTCCTCGCGGCTCATGCCCTCGATCTCGTGCCCCGCCAGAACGTTCATCTTGCGGCATCCTAGAGATCGCGCCAGCTCCAGCGCGACCGGCACGTTCTCCCGGAACTGACCCTCCCGTTCGGGATCGCTCACGAGGCCGCGGTCCCCGGCCGGCATGTCCCCGGCGTCGAAGTTAAAGAGCGCGACCGTGAGGCCTGCGTCCTTGATAGCCCGTTCCACCGCGCCGAGGTCCTCTCCCATAGGCCACCAGAACTCGACAGCCGAGAAGCCTGCCTCCGCCGCGCGCCCGAACCGCTCCAGCAGCGAAATCTCCTTGAACAAGATGGAAACG
>JADDPM010000261.1:173-1811 GCA_016781885.1 Rubrobacter sp. | reverse complement strand
AAAAGAAAGCGAGGCCATCGTCCTCCAAGATGGTTGGTGTCTTAAGTCAACCGATCAGAATGGAGCGACGATGACCAAGGATCATCGTAGGGTGGACGCGCAGATGGCGCAAGAGATCCTGCTGGACGACCCAGCCTTTTTGCGCGAGATCGTCGAGAGGGTGGTGCAGCAGATCTTGGAGGCCGAGATGACCGAGCATGTAGGTGCCGCTCCCTACGAGCGCACCACCGAGCGCAAAGGGCATCGCAACGGTTACAAGAGAAGAACATTGAGGACCCGAGTGGGTACCCTCAACCTGCTAGTGCCCCAGGATCGGGAAGGGACATTCTCCACTCGTCTCTTCTCCCGCTACCAGAGAAACGAGAAGGCCTTGGTGTTGGCGCTCATGGAGATGTACGTGGAGGGAGTCTCTACCAGGAAGGTCAAGGAAGTGACCGAAGAGCTTTGCGGCACCTCCTTCTCAAAGAGCCTCGTTTCCTCACTGGCCGGTTCTCTGGACTCGGAGCTTGAGGCGTGGAGGATGCGCCGGCTAGAGGCCGAGGCTTATCCTTACCTATTCGTGGATGCCCGCTACGAGAAGGTGCGGGTAGATGGGCGGGTGGTGAGCCAGGGAGTATTGGTTGTCTGGGCCGTGAGGGACGACGGCTACAGAGAGATCCTCGCCGTGGAGGTTGCAGACACCGAGAGCGAGGCGACCTACCACGAACTTTTCCGCTCCCTGAAGGGCCGGGGTCTAAAGGGCGTGGAGCTGGTGGTCGCAGACGACCACGGGGGTCTGAAGGCGGCCATAGCCCGCCACTTCCAGGGAGCTTCCCACCAAAGGTGCCAGGTCCACTACGCCAGGAACCTCCTCGGGATGGTAGGCCACGCCAAGCGCAAGGAGCTTGCCGAAGGTCTGCGCGGGGTGTTCGCCGCACCGAGCAGGGAGGTAGCCCTGCGGCTCGCTTCCGAGTTGGCCCTCCGGTGGCGCGCGAGCCACCCTGGGGTCGCTGAGCATCTCGAAGAGCACATCGAGGAATGTCTTACCTGCCTGGCCTTCCCCGAGCCCCACCGCCGGCGCATGCGCACTACCAACGGCCTCGAACGTCTCAACCAGGAGATAAAGCGCCGCACGCGGGTGGTAAGGATCTTCCCCAACAGAGGGGCGTGCTTGAGGCTGGTGACAGCCTTGGCGGTGGAGCAGAGCGAGGAGTGGGTGACGGGCAGGCGCTACCTGGATATGCGGGAGCTTGAAGAGCACCGGCGGCAAGAGCGGGAAGCTGAGGGGACGATACTCATGAAGCAGTAGAGGAAGGATTAGCCTTGGAGGAAATTACAGAAACTTCGGGACTTGACCACCTTTCGAGCGTCCAAGCTTCAGAGTAATGTAGATTAGTTGAAAGCCACGCTCAAGTTATTCAAGAACTTCATATCAAATCAGGAGTTTGGAAAGTTGTTTGAGGTCGCCATAATGATCGAGGGTCAGGACGGCATCGGCTGGGACCGCTGGAAGCGATTGGGCCGGGCCGCGGAGGACTTGGGTTACGCCGGTCTCTACCGCTCCGACCACTTCACGGAGCCCAGCGGGCCGCTCAAGGAGGCCCTGGAGCTGTGGTCCTCGCTGACGTGGCTGGCGGACAACACCGAGAGGATCGAGTT
>JADDPM010000120.1 GCA_016781885.1 Rubrobacter sp. | reverse complement strand
ATGTTGTTGATCCGGGACCCCAGGCGCTTCGACGTGATGCTGACCGAGAACCTCTTCGGAGACATCCTCTCTGACGAGGCGGCGATGCTCCCAGGCTCGATGGGCATGCTCCCAAGCGCGTCTTTGGGTCTCCCGGGCACGCCCGGTATCTTCGAGCCGGTACACGGCTCGGCGCCGGACATCGTAGGCTTGGGCACGGCGAACCCCTACGCGACGATCCTCTCGGCGGCGCTGATGTTCCGCCACTCTCTCGGCCGCCCGGATGTCGCGGGGGCCATCGAGCGGGGCGTCTCGGTCGCCCTGGAGGCAGGTCTCAGAACGCCGGACCTCGGCGGGAGCAACAGCACGGAAGAAGTTACGCGGGCCGTGAGCAAATGGGCGGCGGCCGGAGAAGGAGTAGCATGAGCATCAAGCTTTTCGATACGACGTTACGCGACGGGACCCAACGCGAGGGCGTAAGCCTTACGACGGAGGATAAGATCCGGATAGCCCACGAGCTGGACGGTCTAGGACTAGATTACATAGAGGCGGGTTTCCCGGCCTCGAACCCCAAAGACACCGAGTTCTTCGAGAGCTTCGACGCGGCGGAGCTAACGAACGCGAAGCTGGTCGCCTTTACGCGCGCGAGACGTCCCGGCGGACGCGCCGAAGACGACCCGGCAGTCACGCTCCTCCCCCGCCTCTCCGCGCCCGTGGCGTGCATCGTCGCGAAGAGCTGGAAGCTGCACGTCGAGAAGGTCCTGCGCACCACCCCCGAGGAGAACATCGAGTCCGTGAGAGACACGGTCGCGTACCTCAAGGCGGCCGGCAAGGAGGTGATCTTCGACGCCGAGCACTACTTCGACGGCTTCCGGGACGACCCGGACCACGCGCTCTCGGTGCTGCGCGCGGCGGCGGAGGCGGGCGCTACGACGCTGGTCCTCTGCGACACGAACGGCGGGACGCTCCCCACGGAGTTGAAGGCCGTGGTGGGGCGCACCGTGCGGGAGTTTCCGGAGGTAGAGATCGGGATACACACCCACAACGACGCCGGGTGCGGGGTGGCTAACGCTCTGGCGGCGGTCGAGGCCGGGGCTACCCACGTGCAGGGGACGATGAACGGCGTGGGCGAGCGGTGCGGTAACTGCGACCTAGTTACCACCATCGCCAACCTGCAACTCAAGATGGGCCTGAAGGTGATGGAAGACGAGCGCCTGAAGAGGCTCACCGAAGCCTCCAACTACGTCTCGGAGTTGATGAACCTGACGCCCGACACACACCGTCCCTACGTAGGCCGGAGCGCCTTCTCGCACAAGGGCGGGCTGCACGTGGACGGCATCTCGAAGGACCCGGCGACCTACGAGCACGTACCGCCGGAGTCGGTGGGCAACGTGCGCCGCACGCCGGTCGGAGAGCTCTCGGGGAAGAACTCCATCCGGGCGAAGGCCGAGCAGATGGGCATGGACGCGGGAGACGTTACGGGCGTGCTCTCGGCGATAAAACAGCGGGAATACGAGGGGTATCACTACGAGGCGGCCGACGCTTCACTCGCGCTGCTGATAGGACGGACGACCGGCGAGGACCGGCCGCTCTTCGAGTTGGAGACGTTCAGGATCATCTCCGAGAAGCGCGCCGACGGCGAGACGACGACCGAGGCGACCATAAAGCTACTCGTGAAAGGACAGCGTGCCATCTCCACCGCCGAGGGGAACGGTCCCGTGAACGCGCTGGACAAGGCGCTGCGCCAGGCCATAGGCCCCCACTACCCGGAGCTAAAGGAGATACACCTCTCCAACTACAAGGTGCGTATACTCGACGAGCACCGCGCCACCGCCGCCACGACCCGGGTCCTCGTAGATTCCACAGACGGCAAGCGCGTCTGGGGCGCCGTCGGGGTCGGTGAGAACATTATCGAGGCATCCTGGCAGGCGCTCGTCGACGGCCTGGAGTACGGCGTGAACGCCGCAGCCAAGACCTTGAGGTAAGGCCGCTCGACCAGACGCAGGGCCTCTAGGTCGGGCTCCTCGCGAGTGACAGCGTACTTTTTGACGACGTACCTCGTGCGAGGCGCGTACTCTCCCTGTTCGCTACCCGCGAGGACCTGTACGTCCACCGAGTCAGCGCCGGCAGCGATCAGCCCGATCTCTTCGGCGGCCGCCTGGGAGAGGTCGAGACTGCGGCCCCCGACGTACGGCCCCCTATCGGTGACCTTCACCACGGTCTCTCGTCCTCCATACCTTACGAGCAACTCCGTGCCGAACGGCAGGCTACGATGTGCCGCCGTGCGCTCACCGGGTCTGTAGACATCACCATTGGCGGTAGGGGCGCCCTCGAAGCCGGGGCCGTACCAACTGCTTACGACCGGCTCGGCCTCAGCCTCCCCCATCGGCAAGGTCATCAATACAGCCGCCGCCCCTACCGCCAACATCGCCTTCAACTTTACTCTCATGCGCCTCCAGGTCTCTCTCAAGGCAAGACCAGAGGCTAACACGGTAGCAATCTGTGTCAAGATATAGCAAAATGTCTCTAGAGATCATCGGGGGATCAGGCGTCTTTGTCCACGGGCTCTTCACCGCGCATGAGGGCTTCGAGGCGGGTAACCTGGCCGCGGGTACCGAGGACGATAAGGGTATCGCCTGGACGTATCGTGTCCTGGGCCGATGGGGTGGTATCGAAGGTGCCTTCGGAGGATCGGATGGCGAGGACCATCGCTCCGGTCTTCTCTCCGATCTGGAGTTCGCCGATGGTGTGATTTGCTAAAGGAGATCCTTTCGGCACGCTGAACTCCTCCAGCCGGAACTCGATACCCTTCTCACCCCGGGTGACGATGTCGAGGAAATCCACGATCAGGGGTTGGGTCGCTAAAGAAGCGAGCCTGCGGCCGCCGACGGCGTAGGGCGAGAGGGTACGGTCCGCGCCGGCTATCTCCAGCTTGGCGGCCGATTCATCGGAGGAGGCCCGGGCGACGATATGGAGGCTCGGGTTGATCTTGCGCGCCGAGAGCACGACGAAGACGTTGTCGGCGTCGGAGTTGACGGCGGCGACGAGACCACGGGCGCGCCGGATGCCCGCCTCTTCGAGGGTGGCATCCTCGGAAGCCTCGCCGAGGAGTGCAAGATAGCCCTTCTCCAGGCACTCCTCTACCTTTTGGGGGTCTTGATCGACGACCACGAACAGGACGCCGTCGGCGGCGAACTCCCGGGCAACCTGGCGGCCCACGCGGCCGAAGCCGCCGAGGATGTAGTGTCCGTTCAGTTTGTCGATCCTGTCCCTCATCCTCTTCCTCTCAAAGTAACCTCCGACCGCCCCTTCTACGCGGCGATCTCCACGGCGGAGACCGCCGCGTAGAATAGAGTACCAACCCCTGTTATCAAGATAGCCATGGTCCATAGCTGCCCGGTCGTGTCCAGCTCACGGACCTCTCTGTATCCGACTGTGGTCAGGGTGATCACGGTCATGTACAAGGCTTCCATGAAGCTCCACCCCTCGAACAACATGTATCCGAGTATGCCTACTACGGTAATAACACCTAGCGCCAGAAAAGCGCTCAAAACCCTTTGGAGTGTCGCCCGCGACTCGTTCGTTTCCGAGAAACCGGGCCGTCTGTTAGCGTTGACGCGCCTGTTCTCTGCCATAAGGGGAGATTATACCGGGCAGGAAAGAATATTAAGTTCTGGAGAGCACAGCTACAATAATGCTCACAACCACGATCGATTTTATTATCTCGGGCCTCCTCCCGACATTACTAGCCTAAAGAGTGGGCGTAAAGCAGAAGGCTGGACGACGAGCTTGCAACAGAATCCAGTCCAAAGGATTATCCTGACTGGTCGTATACCAAAGCCAGGAAAGCAGCGCGTTGATCAGCGGTGCCAAGCACGCCGAGCACATCATCGGGGGCGAGCACGACGTCTGGGCCGGGGTTGGCAACCACGTCCTCTCCGCGCGCTACGGCGACGATCGCGACTCCGGTCCTGGTCCTCACCTTCAGGTCCCCAATCTTCTGCCCGGCCATAGGGCTGTCTTTGGGGACGGAGATCCAGTCGGTCTCGATTACCTCCGAGGCCCGGCGCAACCGGGAGAGGAGCTCGCCATCGGTGCTCGCGCGCCTGATCGGGGCGTACAGTTCGCGGCGTATGCGGTCGCTGAAGCGCTGAATCTCTCCCGCGCCAATGCCGAGGTGTATAAGTGCCTGCCGCCCCAACTCGATTCCGGCCTCGAACTCCGGCTGCACAGCCTCGTACACCCCGAGGCGCACGAGGTCTTCGAGCTGCTCGGGGCTCGTCGATCGGGCGACGATGTGAACATCGGGGTTGAGGACGCGCACACGCTCCACCACGAGCCTCGCCCCGATCGCATCCGGTATCGTGAGGATGATCAGGCGCGCCTCCCGCACCCCGGCCGCCTCCAGCACCGGCTCCGCGGTGGCATCACCATAGACGATCACACTCTTCTTCTCCTGGGCGCGCTCGATGCGACCGGAGTCCAGATCCACGACGACGAACGGCTGCTCGAGCCGCTGGAGCATCCGCGCAACGAAGCTCCCCACTCGCCCGTACCCCACAATGACGACATGATCTTTGAGCCCCGTCTCGGGCAGGTCAACGGTGTTGAGGGGTTCGGCGGGAAACCTCTCTCGCCACCAGCCGTAGAGGATAGGAGCGGCGCGGGTGACGAACGGGGTGAGCGACATCGTAACGACCGCGGTCGTCAGCGCGATCGAGTACATCCTCGGGGAGATCGCCCCGGCGTCTATGCCCACGCGAGCGAGCACGAACGAGAACTCCCCAACCTGAAAGAGCCCGAGTCCCACGGCGAACGGGACTATGTTCCCGTAACCAAAGGCCCGCGTCAGGCCCGCGAAGATCACCCCTTTTCCGAGGAACACGAGCAAGACTACCGCCGCGACTATCAAAGCTTCCTCCAGGAGAAACGCCGGGTCTATAAGCATCCCGACCGAGACGAAGAAGAGCATGGCGAAGACATCCCTTAAAGGTCCGATGTCCGCGAGGGCCTGGTGACTGTACTCCGACTGGCTCAGGACCATACCCGCCACGAATGCTCCGAAGGCAAAGGAGAGACCGAAGAGATAGGTCCCGTACCCTACCCCCAGGCCCACGGCGACGACCGAGATCAGGAATAGCTCCCGCGAGTTCCAGCCTGCGATGCGCGCCATCAGCCACGGAAAGATTCGCGTCCCGAAGAGGGCCATGCCCGCGACGAAGATGGCGGCTTCGAGGGCCGCGACGCCCAACTCCGAGAGCCCTTGTCCCACGTTCTCGAGCTCGGGCAGCAGGATCAGAAGCGGCACGACGACGATGTCCTGCACGATCAGCATCCCGACGATGACCCGGCCCGAGAGCGTACCCAGCACCCCTTGCTCGGTCAGCGTCTTGAGGACGACCGCGGTGCTCGAAAGGGAGATGATTGCCCCTAACCACACGGACTCCAACGGACCGAGGCCGATAAAGATCCCGATACCGTAGCCCAGAACTATCGTGAGCAGCATCTGGATCGGCGTACCGATCAGGGCGATGCGCCGGACCGGCCTCAACTCGCTCAAGGGGAAGTGCAGCCCGATCGCGAACAGCAACAGCGCTACCCCGATCTCCGCGAGTAGCTCTACCTCGTGCACGTCCCCGACCGTGGGCCCTCCGGTATTCGGACCGACGACCACCCCGGCCAGGATGTAGCCCAGGATCAGAGGCAGCCCGAGCCGCTGGGCGATGACCCCTCCCAGGAAGGCGGCCACCAGGATGAGCGCTATGTCGCCAGCGATCCCCATGCTATCCAGCGCCCGGAGAGGCGCGTCCCCCGAGCAACTCCAGCGCGGCGGCCACCGCCAGGACGGCGTCCCGAGGGGCTGAAAGCTCCTCGCCGGCGAGAACCTCGCGCTTTATCTCCAGCCCGACCAGAAAGAAGAAGGCCTTGAGCCCGTCGTTTACCCGCGGCAGTACCGGAGTCCACGGCGAGTTGACGCGGGCAAAGGCAACGAGCGACGCCGCGATCAAGGCAAGCCCCCGACGCTCTCGCTGTGCACGAACTGCTCAAAGAGACTGCGCAAACGCTTTATGGTCTTGCTCTGCATGCCTCGATACTACATTATCGGAACGGACGAAAAAGGACAATCCGTCCTAGAGAGTCGAGGTTTCAGCCCGAACGTCCCCTCCTTAGGCGTGGAGCAATGCAAAGGAGCGCTCCGGCTGCCGG
>JADDPM010000260.1 GCA_016781885.1 Rubrobacter sp. | reverse complement strand
TACTGCTGGGGCTAAAAGGGACCATGAGCGAGGCGGAGCTGCACATCTTGAAGCAGCGAATGCAGCAGGGCAAGCTGGGCAAGGCCCGTCGAGGTGAGCTTGCCTTCCCCGTGCCGACCGGCTACGTGAGGCGGCCTTCGGGCGAAGTGACCTTCGATCCGGACGAGGAAGTCCAGCAGGTGGTTAGGCTTATCTTCAGGAAGTTCGAGGAACTCGGTACCCTGCACGGCGTGTTGGCCTACCTGGTTGAGCACCACATCAAGCTCGGCGTCCGAGCCCGCGAGGGAGAAGCCAAAGGCGAACTCGAATGGCGCCGCCCCAACCGGATGACACTGCAAAACTTGCTCAAGCACCCGATCTACGCCGGAGCCTACGCCTATGGGCGTCGCCGGGTAGATCTTCGCAAGAAGAAACCCGGGCGCCCTTCCACCGGTCGTACGGTGGCGCCTCCAGAGAAGTGGCACGTCCTCATCAAGGACCACTACTCGTCGGCCTACATCTCCTGGGAGTGCTACGAGCGGAACCTCAAGCGGCTTGCGGCCAACCGGGCACGAGCGGAGGCGATGGGCGCGCCCCGCGAAGGTCCTTCGCTGCTTCAGGGTCTCTTGGTTTGCGGCAGGTGTGGCGCCCGTATGACGGTTCGCTACGGCGGCTCGCGCAACCGGCACACCTACGTGTGCGCACGCCAGGCCACCGACTACGGAGGCCAGGCGTGCCAGCATCTCTCCGGGCCACCGCTAGATGAGTTCGTCGGCGAGAAGGTACTCGAAGCTTTGGAGCCGGCCGCCCTGGAGCTGTCATTGGAGGCAGCGAAGAACCTGGAGTCCGAGCGCGAAGATCTCGACCGTTTGTGGAGAATGCGCCTTGAACGGGTCGCCTACGAGGTCGAGCGCGCCGGACGCCATTACCGCTTTGTAGAGCCGGAGAACCGCCTCGTGGGGCGGCAGCTGGCCAAAGACTGGGAAGAGAAGCTCGCCACCGAACAGAGGCTCAAGGAGGACTACCGGCGCTTCTCTCATGAACAGCCGCGGCCGCTCTCTAAAGTGGAGCGGGAGGCCATCCGGCGCCTTTCGGGGGACATCCCGGCGCTATGGGAGGCGAGAAGCACCACGGAGAAGGACCGCAAGGAAATCGTCCGGCAGGTCATCGAGCGGATCGTCATCGACGCCGAAGGGACCACAGAGAGGGTACAGATAAGGATCGAGTGGGCTGGCGGCACGGCGACCGAGGGCATCATGATTCGGCCTGTGGGAAAGGTGGAGCACTTGAGCTACTATCCGCAGCTCTGCGAGCGGGTTCGCAGCCTCAGAGCGAAGGGGATGTCCGCTTCGCAAATCGCACGCCGCCTTAACGAGGAAGGTTACCGTCCACCCAAACGCTGGGAGGGCTTCGAGAGGCAAAGTGCTCAGGACCTCATACATCGGTTGGGTCTCAGCCGAAAGCGTCTGCGCTCCGAGGGGCGAAAGCAACTCGGAGAACACGAGTGGTGGCTTGGGGAGTTGGCCTGCGAGATCGGTATGCCGGAAGCGACACTCTACGGTTGGCTTCGTCGCGGCCGGCTGAAGGCGCGCCAGCAGGAGAAGGTGCCTTACCGCTGGATCGTGCGAGCCGACGAGGCGGAGGTAGAGCGGCTAAAGCGCCTTCGCGCCAGGCCGGTTGGCAATCGCCTTCGCGAACTGTGGGTTGGAGCATCTTCCCCACGAACCGACCATCGGCCCGAAACCCCTCGTGAAGAGCATCGTTAGGAAGGAGAACAAGCTACTATGCAGCATGAAGATGAACATCCCGAGGTTTATGGGGGTAGTGTGTACGGCTCATCTCCAGCTGCCAGCGCATCACGAACCAGCAGACGATCTTCT
>JADDPM010000119.1 GCA_016781885.1 Rubrobacter sp. | reverse complement strand
GAGGTGGACGATCAGAGAGCAGACGTTCGGGTGGTCCTTGTAGCGGTTCAGGATGATCTCGGGCGCCAGGTGAACCCCCTCCACGACCAGGTTCGTCCCCTCCTTGAGGCCTCGCTCGACGATCGCCTCGACCCCGACGGAGACCTGCGCGGCCTGCGACCGGTAACCAAAGAGTACCGTCTCCCCGTCATCCACCGGCATACGGATGTCCTCCGGCTCTATCTCGTAGGAGCTCTTGTGGAGCACGGGGAGGAGATCCGGGCTTATGGCGCGCCGCAGAACCTCGCGGATGGAGTCCGTGCCGATCACGCTCTGTATGTTCAACCGCCGGGCCACATCCGCGGCGAGCGTGCTCGTCCCCACCCCCGTCGCCCCCCCGACGAGGACAACTATCGGCTCGGTCGACTCGCGCAGGACGCGCCACTTGTCGAGCCGCGAGACGTCTATAGCGTTCGTCAACTGGAGCTTCGCCCTGGCGCGCGCGAGGACCTCTTCCTCCTCGACGACCAAACGCTGCTCGGCCAGAAGCTCGGCCCGGACCTCGCTCGCTATGCGGTGGGCGAGCTCGATCTTGGCGCCGGCCTGGGCCAACGTCTGGGCGAGCACGCCCCGTGAGAACGGAGTCTCCCGGTCGCCTTTGACGATAAAAATCTCTCGTTCGTCCATAGCACCCTCCCCATGGAGCGCATTCGAGACGGCTAGTCGCCGAGGATGCGGAGGCCCCCGAACTTCCTCCCCCGCCGCTTCCTTACCCTGTAGAAGAAGAATAGCAGAAACGCGACAAAGAGTAGCGGCACGAGCGGCACGAGCACCGCCAGAACCCCGCCCACGACCGCCACCACGTCCTCGAAGATGCTCAAAAACGGTGCTGAAACCCCGGCCGAGGCCACGTTCGCGGGCGGCCTCAAGATAACCTTCAGCACGGCGACTACCGCCGCGATGCCCCCGCCCGCGGCCGCCTCCGGAACTAGCTCCCCGAAGCCATCGGGAGTAACACCCGCCTGAAAGGCCGCCGCGAAGAGGACGGCGCCCGCGACGATGCGCAGGGGCGTCTGCACTATGTCCACTATGGAGTCGAGAGCCGGCACCTTATCGAGGCCAGCCTCGACGAACGCGAGCACGAGCAATGCCCCGATCACGAGCCAGCCACTCAACAGGTCGAAGGGCGCGGGCAAGACAAAGAGACCGAGCTTGGCGAAGAGCCCGACTAGAGCGAGCGGCAGGTATGCCCTAACCCCCGCAATGGAGGAGAGCCCTATGCCAGTGCCTGCAGCGAGTAGAGTTTCCATCCGCGAGATTATACCCTACTGACCTCGGCCTCTAGCCGTGAGCCACGCCTCCCAATTCCCTTATTTCGCCTCAGGCTCGTAGTCTTCGAGCGCCTTACCTGCCTTGACGTGGTGGGCGCCCGGGGTCTCCCGGATCAGGACGTAGATGTACTCGACGGGGGCCCCGATTGTCTCGTGTACGACGCGCGTTATCTCTTGCGCAAGCGCCTGCTTCTGCTCCTCGGTGCGGCCTTCCCGGATGTCGCATTGGATGACAGGCACGATAACTCTCCTCTCCCTGATCGATGCGTGTTCGACGGTCCAAAGTTTATACGAGTGCGGCGACCGGGACGGCCCGCTACTTCGAGACAACTTTGTTAGTATTTCGCGGTTAGGAGTGTTCGAGTGGTTCGGAGGATTCGTGTCGCAGACCGTTACGATGGATAAGATAGTGGCCTTCTGCAAGCGCCGGGGCTTTGTCTACCAGAGCTCGGAGATCTACGGCGGCATCCGCTCCTCCTACGACTACGGCCCCTTAGGGGTCGAGATGAAGAGGAACGTCAAAGAGGAGTGGTGGCGCCGCACCGTACACATGCGCGACGATGTCGTGGGGCTGGATGCAGCGATCATCATGCACCCCAAAGTCTGGGAGGCCTCGGGGCACGTCGGGGGCTTTAACGACATGCTCGTCGAGAGCCGGACCAGCGGACGCCGCTACCGGGCGGATCACCTCATAGAAGACGCGACGGAGCTCGACGCCGAGGGGATGAGCGCCGAGGAGATGACCCGGATCATTCAAGAAGACGAGCGCATCAAGGACCCGGCGGATGGCGGGCGGAGCTTCGCCCCGGTCCGGCCCTTCAACCTAATGTTCGAGACGCATACCGGGCCGGTGAAGGCGCCGGAGAACGTCGTCTACCTGAGGCCCGAGACGGCGCAGGGTATCTTCGTGAACTTCAAGAACGTCATGCAGACGAGCCGCGTGAAGGTGCCGTTCGGGATCGCCCAGCAGGGGAAGAGCTTCCGCAACGAGATCACACCGGGCAACTTCATCTTCCGCACGCGCGAGTTCGAGCAGATGGAGATGGAGTTCTTCGTAGAGCCGGGCACGGACGAAGAGTGGCACGAGTACTGGCTGAAGGAGCGCTGGGACTGGTACACCTCCTTCGGCCTTAACCCCGAGAACCTCCGTTACTACGAGCACCCCAAGGAGAAGCTCTCTCACTACTCCAAGCGCACGGTGGACCTGGAGTACAACTTCCCGTTCCGCGGCTGGTCGGAGCTGGAAGGCATCGCCAACCGCACCGACTATGACCTCAAGCAGCACGCGGCCTTTTCGGGCGAGAACCTGGAGTACTTCGACCAGGCCACCAACAACCGCTACGTCCCCTACGTCATCGAGCCGGCGGCCGGTCCCGACCGCATCATGCTCGCCTTCCTCGTCGACGCATACACGGAGGAGGTGGTGAACGGCGAGGAGCGCACCGTCCTCAAGCTCCACCCGCGCCTCGCCCCCACGAAGGCCGCCGTCTTCCCGCTCTCCAAGAAGGAGCCCGTCTCCACGGTCGCCAAGCAACTCTACGATGACCTGAAGGGCGACTACCGGGTCTTCTACGACGACTCGGGCTCCATCGGTCGCCGCTACCGCCGCCAGGACGAGGCCGGCACGCCGTTCTGCGTCACGGTGGACTTCGACACTATGGAGGACAAGCAGGTCACCATCCGCGACCGGGACACCATGGAGCAGGAGCGTATCCCGATACAGGCCGTCCGGGAGCGTCTGCAGAACCTCATCTCAGGCTAAAGAAAAGGAGTTTGTTATGACCAACGGTAAACCCGTCGCCCTGTGGGCCGTACCCCGTTCGATCTCGACCGCCTTCGAGCGGGTCTTCGTCGAGCGGGGGGACTTCAAGGTCTTCCACGAGCCCTTCTCCGCCTCCTACTACTACAGTGAGAAGCGCCAGAGCAACCGATACGCGGATCAGGAGCCGAAGGCCGAGTACAACCCCGAGAACGTGCTCGCGACGATGCTCGATCCCTCGTGGGAGAGGCGCGTGTACTTCAAGGACATGGCGCTGCACACCAAGGGCGTTATGACGCCGGAGTTCGTCTCTACCTTCACCAACACGTTCATCATTCGCGATCCCATACCGGTCATCGCCTCGATGAACAGGTTCTGGCCGGACTTCACGCTTGAGGAGATCGGCTACGAGATGCAGCACAGGCTCTACCGTCTCGCCGTGGAGAACGGGGAGGAGCCGGCTATTGTAGACGCCGCCGACCTCACCGAGAACCCTGAAGGCATCGTGGCCGCCTATTGCGAGAGGATCGGCGTGCCGTTCATGCCCGAGGCCCTCACCTGGGAGGCGCGTAAGATCCCGGACTGGGAGATGTGGGCCGAGTGGCACACCGAGGCGGAGGATAGCACCGGCATAAAGAGGGAGCCGCTCGAGGACGACAAGGAGCTCCCCGAGGGCCAGGAGAAAGTCTACGAACACTGCCTGCCCTTCTACCAGGAGCTCTACGAGAACCGGCTAAGGTCCGCGAGGGTCTAGCCCGTCAGGATCCCGGGTGCGACGATACCCGTCGCCAGGACTCGGTGGTGGAGCAGACTATATGCGTAGAAGACGCGAGGAGAAATAGTGAGCCGCAAACCCGTCGCCCTGTGGGCCGTACCCCGTTCGATCTCGACCGCCTTCGAGCGGGTCTTCGTCGAGCGGGGAGACTTCAAGGTCTTCCATGAGCCTTTCTCCGCCTCCTACTACTACTCGACCGAGCGCCGCAGCGACCGCTTCGCGGACGTGGAGCCGAAGGAGGAGTACTGCTTCACGCAGGTCCTGGCCCGGCTCCTCGCGCCCGCCAGCGAGCCGGTCTTCTTCAAGGACATGGCCTACCACGTCTCCGGCTTCGTGACGCCGGAGTTCGTGGCCAGGTTCCGCAACACGTTCATTATCCGCGAGCCGCGCGCCGTCCTCGCCTCGTTCAGCAAGTTCTGGCCGGACTTCACCTTTGAGGAGGCCGGCTATGAGGAGTTGCACCGCCTCTTCGGATACGCGGTAGAGCTCGATCAGGAGCCCGTCGTGGTCGACGCCGCCGACCTCTCCGAGGACCCGGAGGGGATCGTGGCCGCCTACTGCGAGAGGATTGATGTACCCTTTGTCCCCGAAGCCCTCACCTGGGAGCCGCGCGAGGTACCGGAGTGGGAGATGTGGGACGAGTGGCACGAGGATGCCCAGAAGAGCACCGGCATCGGCAAGGTCAGCCGCCGCGAAGAGATAGAGCTCTCCGACGAGCTCGAAGAGCTCTCCCGCCGCTGCCTGCCCTACTACGAAGCGATGTACGCCAGGCGTATTCGCGTTTAGCGGTCAGCCTTCTCTGACGGTCTTCACTGCTGCTCCGTCGGCCTGCGGCGCAACGCAAACGTAAGGAAGCACCTCCGCACAAGTGGCGGAGGTGCTTCCTTGAGGTAGGCCTGCGACTTCGTGCTCCTGGCTGAGAGTTGGTTGCCAAAAGCTGGCTGCTGCTAGGCGCTCTTCTCTTCGAGGTAGCTCTTGAGGGCTTCGGCGCCGTCGGTGCCGTCGGCTGCCTTTACGCCGTCGAGCCACTGGTCCGTCATCTCGGTGTTCTCGTTGAGCCAGTCGAGGGCGACCTGCTCGGGCTCCTTGCCGGAGTTGTCGATCTGGTCTATAAGATTCGCCTGGATCTCTTTGTTGACGATCATCTGGCCGAAGAACTCTTCGAGCTCCGGGTTGGCCTCGGTGAACTCGGCGTTGAGGAGCGTCTCGACGTGCGACTTGCCCCCCCAGGCCTCCTCCGGGTCTTCCAGTAGACACATGTCGAACTTGTTGTTCATCCAGTGCGGCTCCCAGCCCGTAAAGGCGACCCACTGGCCCTCGTCCACGCGACTCTCCACCTCGGAGAGCATACCGTTGGTGCTGGACTCCACGATCTTCCAGTCACCCAGACCGTAGGTATCGTTCTCTATCATGTCTATGACCACCTGGTTGCCGTCGTTGCCGGGCTCTATCCCGTAGATGGTCGGTGTGCCGCCCTCCTCGAACCTGTCCGCGAACTTGTCGAGATCCTCGTGAGAGGTGACGCCAGCGTCGCAGGCCTCCCTGTTGCCCGCGACGCTGAAGGTGGCCTCGGGGAGGTTCGTCGCCGCCGAGGTAACGCTCTCCTGGTCGATCTGGTCCATGTTGGTCTGCATAGTCGGGAACCAGGCCTCGACAAAGACGTCGAGGTCGCCCGTCTCCAGACCCTGGAAGACGAGCGGCACGCTGACCTCACTGATCTCGGTTTCGTACCCCAGGGCCTCGACCACGGTCGAGGCGACATTGGTCTTGGCGATAGCCTCGGGCCAGTCCACCGTGCCGAAGCTGACGGTCTCGTTGGAGCCGGTTGCTGATCCGGATCCCTCGCCGCCACCGCCGCCGCACGCGCCGAGAACGAGCGCTCCTATGACGAGCGCGATCCCCAAGAGCGCCGCCTTCACAAACCTACCGGTTCTCTGCATCTATCCAGTCCTTTCACTAACTTCTAGTGCCAGATCGGAGGAGTCAACCGGAGGATGCGCCGTAGCGCGGTATTCGTGATGTCAGGTGTCGTTCCCCGTGATCTCTTCCGGAGCTCCGGCATCCCGCGCAGCTTCGAGCCAGGGCTTCACGGCTTCACGGTTGTCCTCCAGCCAGCTCTTCGCGCCCGTCTCGGGGTCTTCCGCCTCCTCGATCTCGTCCTCCAACTCGTTGAGCTGCGCTTCGTTGAGCCTCACCGAATTCAGGAACGCATAGGCGACGGGGTCGTCCTCCTGCAGATCTTCGTTGACGGCCGTGGAGAGCCGCGCCGGATCGTTTAGCTCGCCTTGGGCGTCCAGCGGGTCGGCGAGGTACCTGAAGTCGTACCTGTGGTTCATCCAGTGGGGCGACCACGCGATAAAGGCAAACTCCTCCCCATCTTCGTACCGGCTCTCGACCTCGGCGAGCATCTCGTCCGTGCTCAACTCCACTAGATGTCTGTTGCGTGGATTGACGAT